>JBFWJB010000308.1:0-3616 GCA_050253435.1 Rhodospirillaceae bacterium | reverse complement strand
TGACCCCGTCCACCGCCGCGAGCTTGCCGTAGCGTTATTGCAGATTGTCGATGACGATCATCGGCAGGAAGACCTCCCCCGGAGGATGCGGGCGCATCTCCGCGTTACGGTATAGCCTTGCGTAATTGCCCCTGTCAACGCCGTGTCTACCAGCGGTCGAGGTGGATGCGCTCCGACTTGAAGCGTTCCGAGGGTTCCTTCTGCTCCGCCGGATGGCCGACCGCCACCAGGCAGAGCGGGTGGATGTGGTGCGGCAGGTTGATCAGGCGGGAAAGCCCCTCCGCCCAGGCGATGCGCGGGTGCAGGCCGCACCACACCGCGCCGAGGCCGAGCGCGTGCGCGGCGAGAAGAATGTTCATCGCCGCGGCGCTGCAATCCTGCACCCAGAAGCCCTCGTGCTTTTCCAGCGTCACATCGGCGCACACCAGAATGGCGAACGCCGCCTCCGCCATCATCCGGGTGTGGGGCTGGATATCGGGCAATTGCGACAGGATGGCGCGGTCGGTGATCTTGACGAAGTGCCAGGGCTGGGCGTTGCCGGCGCTGGGGGCCGCCATCGCGGCGCGGAACAGGGCGGCGGCGTCGGCCTGGGAAACCGGCTCGCCGGTGAATCGCCGGATGCTGCGGCGCGTCATCAGGTTTTCAAGAGCGTCCATGGAGAACCTCCGGTCTGTCGCGCGGTCGGGGAAACGGCTGCCCCATTCTAGAGCCGGTTGGGCGTGAATGGAATTCGCCCGGCGCCGGAAAAAACAAAAACTTTGCGAGGGGACTCGGTCCCCTCGCGCACCCCATGCCTTTTTTCGCCGCGAAGCGGCAGGCAATGGGTTCGTTGCGACCATCGCAAGCTTATGGCGCTACGCGCAAAAACCAAGTCATGGGGGGTATGGGGGGACCGAGTCCCCCCGTGAGGTTTTTGTATTACTCCGCTGCGAGGCGGGCGGGCGGCAGGGTGGCGGAGCCGCCGAGCGCACGGTAGAGGGTGATGCGGTTGACCAGGCGGTCGTAGCGGTTGGCGAGCAGCGACTCCTCGGCGGTGCGGCGTTTCTCCTGCACGTCGAGCCAGTCCTGCAGGCCCACCGCCCCGGCGCGGTAGCGCACCTCGTAGAGCCGTTCCGCCTCCTGCGCCGTGGCGAGCGCGCGGGCCAGGCGTTCTCCCTGCAGGGCCAGCTGGACGCGCGACGAGAGCGCGTTTTCCACATCGGCCAGCGCCGCATAGAGAGTCTGGCGGAAGTCCGCCACCGCGGCGCGGTATTCGGACTCCGAAACCTTGATCGTGCGGTTCATCTCCCGCCAGTTGAGGAACGGCAGAACGAGGCCCGCGCCGAGGCTTCCCACCGGGTTGCGCAGCACGTCGGTGAGCGCGACGCTGGAGCCGCCGAGGGTGCCGGTGAGGGTGAACGCGGGGAGGAAGCCCGCCCGCGTCGCGTCGGTTTCCGCCAGGGTTTCGGCCAGCCGCGCCTCGGCGGCGCGGATGTCGGCGCGGCGTTCCAGCACCTGGGCAGGCAGACCCGGCGCCACCGGCGGCGGGTCCGCCGCGGGCAGGGTCTGGCGCGGCACGGCGGCCGCGGCGGGCGGCGCGTCGAACAGAATGGCGAGCGCGTTTGCGGTTTCGGTCAGGCTCTGGCGGTAGGTGGTGTCCGCCGCTTCCTGGGTGCGCAGGCTCTGTTCCGCCTGCAGCACGTCGAGGCTGGAGACCGCGCCCGCGGCGTATTTCGCGCGGGTGAGGTCGAGGGTGCGCTGCGCATAGGCGATGCTGTCGGCCGACAGCGCCACCCGTTGCCGCAGGTAGACGAGCTTCCAATAGAGTTGCGCGGTGGTGGCGGCGACGCCCTGCGCGGTGTCGGCAAGGTCGAGGGCGCTCGCCTGCGCCTCCAGGTCCGCCGCGTCGCGGGTGTGGGAGAGCGCGCCCCACGGGTCGGGGTCGAAGCTGAGGGCGGCGCTCACCTCGGCGCTGCGCGTCGTCTTGCGCGGGTCCGAGAGGGTGCGCTTGCGGGCGAGGTCGCCGCTTGCGGTGAGGCTGGGGTAGAGGTCGCCCTGGGCGAGGGCCGCCTTCAAGCGGGCCTGGGTGAGGCGCTCCACCGCCACGGTGAGGTCGTTGTTGCGCGCCAGAGCGTCCGCCACCAGGGCGTCGAGATCGGCGTCGCCGAACTCTTTCCACCAGTCGCCGGCAAGCGGCGCGGCCTTGGCCTCCGCCCCTGCGTAGGCGGCGGGCAGGGTGAGCTGCGGCCGCGCATAGTCGGTTTCCAGCAGGGCGCAGCCGGAGAGGGTGAACGCCGCGAGGGCGGCGGCGAGGCCGCCGTGAAGAGTGCGAAATCCGATCATTCCCGCGCCAAAGCCTCCACCGGGTCGAGGCGCGCCGCATGCCGCGCCGGAAGAAAACCGAAGGCCACGCCGATCGCCGTCGAGCAGCCGAAGGCGGCGACGATCGACCATGTCGAGATCACCATCTGCACGTTGCCGCTGCCCTTGCCGAACAGCGCGTAGATGAGGAAGGCGAGCCCCACGCCGAGTACGCCGCCGAGCAGGCAGACCAGCACCGCCTCGATGAGGAACTGCTGCATGATGTCCGACTGCCGAGCGCCGACCGCCATGCGCACGCCGATCTCGCGGGTGCGCTCGGTAACCGAGACCAGCATGATGTTCATCACCCCGATGCCGCCGACCACCAGCGAGATCACCGCGATGGCGGAGACAAGCAGCGTCATCGTCGCGGTGGTCTTGTCCACGGTCTGGCGGATGGTGTCGGTGTTGATGACGAAGAAGTCCTTGGTGCGGTGGCGCGTCTGCATGAAATCGACGATGCGGCTTTCCGCCACCTTGGTGTCGGTGTTGTCGTTGACCCGCACGGTGATGCGCTGCAGGTAGGTCTGCCCGAGCACCCGGTTCATCGCCGTGGTGTAGGGAATCCACACGTTGAGCGTATCCGGATTGCCGAAGGCGGCGGTGCGCGCCGCGGTGACGCCGATGATCCGCGCCGGCACGTCGCCGAGGAGGATCACCTCGCCGATCGGGTCCGCGTCCTCGCCGAAGATCTGCTTCAGGGTGTTGTCGTCGATCACCACGTCCTGGCTGCGGCGCTGCACGCTCTCCTCATTGAAGGCGATGCCCTGCGCCATCTCGTAGCCGCGCACCCGGAAGTAGTCCGGCCCGACGCCGTTGACCTGGCCGGTCACCGCGATGTTGCGGTAGCGCAGGGTGCGGCTGCCGCCGACGCTGGGGGTGACGCTGTCCACGTAGTCCTGCAGCTTCAGCGCCGCGGCGTCGCGCGGCACCAGGGTGCGCACCCGGCCGGACCGCATGTCGCCGAAGTCCTTGCCCGGCATGATGTCGATGGTGTTGGTGCCGATCGAGCTGATGTCCTTGAGGATCTTCTGGCGCGAACCCTCGCCGAGGGCCACCACCGAGACCACCGAGGCGATGCCGATGATGATGCCGAGCATGGTGAGGAAGGTGCGCAGCCGGTGCGCGGCCATCGCCAGCACCGCCATGCGGAAGGCCTCCATCGCGCGGTCGGCGCGCGCCCGCCAGCCGTCGCCCGCGGCCGGCGGTTCGGCCATGCCGCGCCGCGCCTCCGCGCCCTCTTCGCGGCGGTCAGCGAGAATCTCGCCGTCGCTGT
>JBFWJB010000307.1:0-3653 GCA_050253435.1 Rhodospirillaceae bacterium | reverse complement strand
CGGAGACGAGACGGGCGATGCGGCTGCGATCGAACTCTACCAGCCCGAAGGCCATGATCCCCCGGATGCCCTGGAAGGTATGCGACAGCGAGGTGTTGAGGCCGCCCATTTCCTCCTGCGTCTGGCGGGCGACGCGGCGCATCCGCTTGGAGAGCCGTTGGATCGGCAGCACCGAGATCGGCGCGGCGATGAGGCTGACGCAGGCGAGCAGCCAGTCCTGGTAGAAGGTGACGCCGACGAGGAAGATCACCGACAACAGGTCGCGGCCGATGCCGATGAAGGCGCTGGAAACCGCGATGCGCATGGCGTTGATGTCGAAGGTGAAGTGCGACACCAGGGAGCCGGAGGCGCGGTCCTGGAACAGCGCCACCTCCTGGTCGATGACGCGGGCGAAGAGGCGGGCCTGGGTGTCGGCGATGATGTTCTGCCCGACGTGGGAGAGCAGAACGTCCTGCAGGTAGCTCGCCAGGCTCTTGATCGCGAACACCCCCATCACCGCGCCGCCGATCAGCCACAGCATGGCGCGGTCGCGCTCGACGAACACCTTGTTGACCACCGGGTCCAAGAGCCAGGCGCTGGCCGCCGTGGTGCCCGCGACCAGGGCCATGCACACCACCGCCGCGGCCATGTAGCCGAGGTAGGGCATCGCCGCCTCGCGGAACAGGCGGCGCATCAGTGCGAACGAACGGTCGTCGGTGAGCGCGATGCGGGTCTCGGGGGTGGGGCTCTCGGTCATCTTATCCTGTTCCGCCGGTGTGAGATGTTTGATACACCATCATCCCCGGCCGTGGCTAGCCGCGTGCGGGAACGCAAACCCCATATGTTTTTCGCCGCGAAGCGGCAGGCAACACCTCCCGTTGCCGACGCACGGGCTCATGGCGCTACGCGCAAAACCAAAGTGATGGGAGGTCCGGAGGGTCCGCGACCCTCCGGGACGTTTTGTTTTTTTGCAGGCGCGCGTGCCGCGCATTATGTTGAGCGGCGAACCGATGAGGAGGGTGTTTTCTTGGTCGATCTGCCGATCCCCGCGGCGCCCGCGCCGGAGCTGACGCCGCGCGAACGCCGCCGCGCCTTTCTCGACATGTGGCTGGTGGACCACGGCTTCATCCGCGACGTCTACTGGAACCTGCACCGGGTGAGCGACAACGTCTGGCGCGCCGCGCAGCCCGCGCCGCAGCATCTGCGCCGCGCCCGCGACATGGGGGTGGCGACCATCCTCAACCTGCGCGGCCGCCGCGACACCTGCGGCGCGTATCAGTTGGAGCGCGAGGCGTGCGCCCGCCTCGGGCTGACGCTGATCGACTTCCCGATCCGTTCGCGCAGCCCGCTGGACCGCGAGACCCTGCTTGCCGCCGCGGGCCTGTTCGAGACTTTGGACTATCCGATGCTGCTGCACTGCAAGTCGGGGGCGGACCGCGCCGGGTTCATGTCCACGCTCTTTCTGTTTCTGCACGAGGGGGTGCCGCTGCGCGAGGCGATGCGGGTGCACCTGTCGCTCGCCTATGGCCATGTGAAGCAGGCGAAGACCGGGGTGATCGACCACTTCTTCGAGACCTTCCTGGCGCAGACCGACGGCAGGAAGGAAAGCTTCGTCCCCTGGGTGGAGGGCGTCTACGACCGCGAGGCCCTGGACAAGAGCTTCAAGGAGGGCTGGTTCGCCGGTCTTCTGGTCAACAGGATCCTGCGCCGCGAGTAGCCTCTACTCGCTTTCGAACACCGCGATCTGGGTTTTCATCTCGCCCTCGGTGAGGGGGAAGAGGCGGCCGCTGCCGGGCAGTGCGTCGTCCGGGCTGATGTGTGCGAGCCGGGTCTGGATCATCACCGTTGCGTCCATGTCGAATCCGGCGCGCCAGGCGAGTGCGGTCACCGCCTTGGCGCTGGCCGAGGTGAGGATGCGCAGCACCACTGGCACCGGCAGGTCGGCGCGCACCGCAAGCGCCGCCTTGACGAAGGTTAGGTGGCCGGAGGCGAGCGCCTCGAGCACCAGGGGGTCGCTGAGTTGGCCGCTGTCGCGCAGCAGGCGGGCCTTGTCCATCTCCGCCTCCACCTCGACGCGGCGGCGTTCCTCCGCATCGGTGGTGGGGGGCGCCTCGGCCAGGCGCTCGTGCACCGCGTGGCGCACCGCCTCCACGGTTTCCGACGGCAGGTCGCGCCGCGCCGCGAGCACGGTGAGCAGGTTGTCGGCGATGAAGGTGGCGAGCCTGCGCGCCGCGCCCTGCGGCAGGTGCGGGCGGCGCACCAGGGGTTCGTGCAGGCGCGGCAGGGTGCGGGCGCGGGCGACCAGGGCGTCGAGGGTTTCCTCGCGCAGTTGCGCGCTCTCGTTGGAGAGGAGTTCGGCGATCGCCTCGACGTCGGCGCTGGCGGCGATGGTGTCGGAGACCGGGGCGGCGAGGTTGGCGCGCCGCGCGATGGCGGACAGCGCGCCCGCCACCGGGCTGGTGCGGATGATGTCCGTGAGGTCGGCGTCGGTGAGCACCGGCGAGAATTCCAGCACCGGCGCGGCGACGATGATCTCGATGTCGCGGGCGAGGCGCCCGATCACCTCCGGCGGTACGCCGGGCTCGCTCTTCAGTGCTTCGGAAAGCACGTGGCGCACCATCGGCAGCTGGTCGCGGGCCAAGAGCGCCAGGGTGTCGTAGGCGGCCTGGCGCACCTTGTCCTGTTCCGCCGCGGAGAGCCCGGGGGCGATGCGGGCGATCTTGCGGGCGAGGTCGGCGCGCACCTCGGCGTCGGCGTCCTGCGCCAGCTTGAGGTCGGCCTGGCGCGGCGCGGCGGTGTTGGCGGCGATGTGGCGGCGCACCTCGGGGTCCGGGTCGCCGGTGAGGAAATAGAGGATTTCCGGCACCACGTCGGGCCGCCGCGCCAGCGAGCGGCGGACCTCCGGGTCCGGATGGTTGGCGAGGCGTTTCGCCTCCTCATAGGTGAAGCGCTCGGTGGCGGCGTCGCCCGAGCCCCAGAGAAGCCGCGCCAGCAGACGGTTCATTTCCATGGCAGCACTCCCCTCCGCTTACGATGCCGGGGGCGCGATGCGGTAGGAGCCCTTCCCCGAGTGCTTGCCCAGATACATCGCCCCATCGGCGCGCGACAGCAGCGCGTCGATGCCTTCGCTGCTGTCCGGATCGTATATGGCGATGCCGAGCGACATGCTTAAGACCCGATCGACGCTGCCGGAGAAGCTTTCCAGCGCGGCGCCCGAGGCCAGCAGGCGCTGCGCCTTGGTTTCCGCGATTTCGCGGGTCGCGCCGTCCATCCACACCGCGAACTCGTCGCCGCCCAGGCGCGCCACCAGGTCGGTGGGGCGGGTGCCGGCGAGCAGTAGACGCTTCACCGCCATCAGGGCTTCGTCGCCGCGTTTGTGGCCGTGCACGTCGTTGACCATCTTGAAGTTGTCGAGGTCGACGTAGACCAGCGCGGCGGAGCGCTTTTCGTGGCGCAGCCGCGCGGTGCGGCGCTCCACCTCTTCGATGAAGGCGCGGCGGTTGAACAGCCCGGTGAGCGCATCGGTGCGCGACAGCGCGAGGATGTGGTCGTGGTTGCTGATCTGCTCGATGGCGATGCCGACCTGGGCGGAGAGGTCGGAGAGCAGGATGCGGTCGTCGTCGTCGTAGGGCACGCGGGAGAGCTCGCGCCAGAGGATGATCGCGCCGTTGACC
>JBFWJB010000306.1:0-3655 GCA_050253435.1 Rhodospirillaceae bacterium | reverse complement strand
TGCGCGAGCTTCTGCGCCCGATCCTCAAGGCGTGGCTGGACGAGAACCTGCCGGGCATCGTCGAGCGCATCGTCGAGCGCGAAGTCGAACGTATCGTAAACCGCGTCGGGCCGATGAAATAGGCGCTCGCCCGGTTTTTTAACCATTCTCACGGCGGGCGCTTGCGCCCGCCGTAATCTTTTTCTACACAGAGTGCCTGCCCCGCCGGCACACGCCCGCGGGGCGCGCCGCCGTCATGCGAAAAGGTTCGTGGAAATGCTGGACAAGACATACGCCCCCGCCGAGATCGAAAGCCGCCTCTACCAGCAATGGGAGAGCTCGGGCGTATTCGGGGCGGACCCCTCCGGCAACAAGGCGCCCTTCTGCATCATGATCCCGCCGCCGAACGTCACCGGCAGCCTGCACATGGGGCATGCGCTCACCTTCACCATCCAGGACATCCTCATCCGCTACCGCCGCATGACCGGGCGCGACGCCCTGTGGCAGCCGGGCACCGACCACGCGGGCATCGCCACCCAGATGGTGGTGGAACGCCAGCTCGCGGCGGAGGCCCTGACCCGCCACGACCTCGGGCGCGAGGGTTTCATCGAGCGGGTGTGGAAGTGGAAGGCGGAATCCGGCGGCACCATCACCCGCCAGCTGCGCCGCTTGGGCGCCTCCCTCGATTGGCCGCGCGAGCGCTTCACCATGGATTCCGGCCTCGACCTCGCGGTGCGCAAGGCGTTCGTTGCGCTCTACAAGGACGGCCTGATCTACCGCGACAAGCGCCTGGTCAACTGGGACCCCAAGCTGCACACCGCGATCTCCGACCTCGAGGTGGAGCAGCGCGAGGTCAAGGGCAAGATGTGGTACTTCAAGTACCCGGTGAAGGACGAGGAGGGGGTCTTCCTCACCGTCGCCACCACCCGCCCGGAGACCATGCTGGGCGATTCCGGCGTCGCGGTGCATCCGGAGGACGAGCGCTACAGACACCTCATCGGCAAGTCCGTGGTGCTGCCGCTGGTCGGCCGCGAGATTCCCATCGTCGGCGACGACTACGCCGACCCGGAAAAAGGCACCGGCGCGGTGAAGATCACCCCGGCGCACGATTTCAACGACTTCGAGGTCGGCAAGCGCCACGATCTGGCGCAGATCAACGTGCTCGACCGCGACGCCAAGCTCAACGAGGCGGTGCCGGAGGCCTACCGCGGCCTCGACCGCTTCGTCGCGCGCGACAAGGTGGTGGCCGATATGGAGGCCCTCGGCCTCCTCGAGAAGATCGAGGAGAACCCGATGACCCAGCCCTTCGGCGACCGTTCCGGCGTGGTCATCGAGCCGTGGCTGACCGACCAGTGGTTCGTCGATGCCGCCGAACTCGCCAAGGACGCCATCGCCGCGGTGGAGGACGGGCGCACCAAGTTCGTGCCCGAGAACTGGTCCAAGACCTATTTCGAGTGGATGCGCAACATCCAGCCGTGGTGCATCTCGCGCCAGATCTGGTGGGGGCATCAGGTGCCCGCGTGGTACGGCCCGGACGGCACCATCTTCGTCGAAATGACGGAGGAGGCGGCGCTCGCCGCGGCGAGGGCGAAGTACGGCAAGGACGATATCGTGCTGCTGCGCGACCCCGACGTGCTCGACACCTGGTTCTCTTCCGCCCTGTGGCCGTTCTCCACCCTCGGCTGGCCCGAGGAAACGCCGGAACTCGCCCGCTACTACCCGACGGACGTTCTCGTCACCGGCTTCGACATCATCTTCTTCTGGGTCGCCCGGATGATGATGATGGGCCTGCGCTTCATGGGCGACGTGCCGTTCCGCACCGTCTACATCCATGCCCTGGTGCGCGACGAGAAGGGCCAGAAGATGTCGAAGTCCAAGGGCAACGTCATCGACCCCCTGGGCCTGATCGATTCCTACGGCGCGGACGCGCTGCGCTTCACCCTGGCGGCGATGGCGGCGCAGGGCCGCGACGTCAAGATGTCGGAAAGCCGGGTGCAGGGCTACCGCAACTTCGCCACCAAGCTGTGGAACGCCGCGCGCTTCTGCGAGATGAACGAATGCCGCCTTGCGCCCGGCTACACGCCGGAGGCGGCGCAGCACGCGGTCAACCGCTGGATCGCGGGCAAGCTTTCCGAAACCGTGGCCGCGGCGGGCGAGGGGCTGGAGGCCTACAAGTTCAACGAGGCGGCAGGCGCGGCCTACCAGTTCGTCTGGGGCACCTTCTGCGACTGGTACCTGGAGATCGCCAAGCCTCTGCTCACCGGCGAGGACGAGGCGGTGAAGGCGGAAACCCGCGCCACCGCCGCCTGGGTGCTGAACGAAGTTTTGAAGCTGCTGCACCCGTTCATGCCCTACATCACCGAGGAGCTGTGGGCGCAAAGCGCCGCCGCGCCGCGCGGCCAGCTGATCGTCGAGGCGTGGCCGCAGGCGGGCGCGATCGACGCGGCGGCGACGGCGGACGTGGATTGGGTGGTGGCGCTGATCACCGCCATCCGCTCCGCCCGCGCCGAGGTCAACGTGCCGCCGGGCGCCAAGACCGCGCTTCTGGTGCGCGAGGCGGACGCGGATTCGCGCCGCCGCCTGGCGGATTACGGCCCGGTGGTGGAGCGCCTGGCGCGCGTCGAGACGATTGCCGACGCCCCGGCGGGCGATGCGGCGAAGGGCGCGATGCAGATCGTCCTGGGGGGCGCCACCTTCCTCATCCCGCTTGCCGGAGTGATCGATATCGCGCAGGAAAAGGCGCGTCTTTCCAAGGAGTTGAAGCGTCTGGACGGCGAGGTGGAGCGCTTCGACAAGAAGCTCGCCAACGAAAAGTTCATCGCCGCCGCGCCGGAGGAGATCGTCGCCGAACAGCGCGAGAAGCGCGCCGACGCGCTCCTGCAGCGGGAGAAGGTGCAGGAGGCCCTGGCGCGCATCGAAACTTTTTGATGGAAATGCGTTTTTGATGTTTCCTTGAAGCCGGATTTCCGCGTGGAGGACGACACATGCCCTATGTTCAGTGGTCCAGCCGTTTCGAGTTGGGTGTTCCGTTCATCGACGCGGACCACAAGGTGCTGGTGGACCTCCTCAACCGTATGTACGAGGCCTCGCGCGCCGACGGCAGCCTGGGGGATATCGGCGGCATCCTCTCCGCCCTGGTGGACTACACCCACTACCACTTCGCGCGGGAGGAACGCGCCCAGTTCTCCGCCCATTATCCCGACATCCGCGAACACCGCGCCCAGCACGCCGCCCTGACCAAGGAGGCGAAGCGCCTGTTCGAGTCCTTCCGCAAGGCGCCGGACGAGGTGGAGGTGGGCGACCTGGTGGATTTCCTCAGCGACTGGCTGATGGACCACATTCTCCTCCACGACATGGCGATCAAGCCCTATCTGCTCGCCAATCTGGAGGCGGTTTCCGCCGCAGAGGGGGTGAGCTACGCCGGCCTGCTCGCCACCGACCGCAAGGACGCCGACCTCGACTGGTCGAGGCTCGCGGTGCTGGTGGTGGAGGACAGCAAGCCCTTCGCCAACGTGCTGAAATCGATTCTCCTCAACGTCGGCGTCGGCGGCGTGGCCATCGCCCTCGATGTCGCCTCCGGCCTGCAGGCCCTGGAGGAAGGGCAGTTCGACCTGATCATCTGCGACTGGCGTCTCGGCGACGCCGACGGCCTGGGCTTCGTGCACCAGGCGCGTAG
>JBFWJB010000305.1:0-3684 GCA_050253435.1 Rhodospirillaceae bacterium | reverse complement strand
AGGAACAGAACTACTGGCCGGTGTTCGTCGACGCGCTCAGCAACGTCGTGCTCACGCTGGTGTTCGTGCTCGTGGTGTTCGTCTTCGCACTGGTGTTCTCCTCCGACAAGCTGCGCAAGCGCGCCGCCTACCTCGCCACTGCGGTGCAGCAGGAGACGGTGGAGAAGAAGGTGGCGGAGGCGGAGATGCAGAAGCTCATCGACGAGAACTGCGACATCCGGGCGCAGCTCGAAGCCGCGCTGGCCCGCCTGAAAGAAATGGAAAACGCGAACCTGCTGCTGAAGCGCAATCTCTCCGCGACGGAAACCGAGAAGCAGGCGGCGGAGGCGGAAAAGCAGGCGGCGGAAAGCGAGATCAAGGCGCTGGAGCGCCGTCTCGCGGAGAACAACCTGCTCAAGGACCGCGAAGAGATTCAGGTGCATGCGGAGGACATCGCCGCGGTCACCGGCACCGCGGAACTGGAAGCCGGGACCGGCGCCATCGTTCTGGTGTTCCCGCGCAACGTCTTCAAGCTGGACGACAAGGCCAAGGCGGCGCTCGACGCGGTGCTGCGCGACAAGAAGGCGTCGCTGCGCGGCGCGCTGTCGTCGGTGCTGTCGATCATGGGCGCGGAAACCTACAGCGAGGGCAGGCGGCTCGCCTATTTCCGCGGGCTCGCGGTGCGCAACTATCTGATCGAGCAGGGCCTTGGAGACGGCCGGACGATTCATGTGATGATCGAAGAGGGCAAGGAGGTGAACGATGGACGCGTCGAGATCCGCTTCCGCCGGCCTTAAGCCCGCGCTGCCGCGCCTGACCCGCCGCCTCGAGGGGCCGCGCGTCTTTCTGGCGTCCGCGGCGGCGTTCTTCCTGCTGCTCGTGGTGTGGGCGGCGCTCGCCCAGGTGCACCGCGTGGTGCGCGTCGAGGGCCGGATCATTCCGGCGGGGCGCAGCCAGCAGATCCAGCACCTGGAAGGCGGCATCGTCGCCTCCATCGACGTCGCCGAGGGCGCGCGGGTGAAACGCGGCGACCTCCTGCTCACCATCGATGCGACCAATGCGGGCGCGGCGCTCGCCGAAATCGGCGTGAAGCTCGCCGGGCAGCGCATCCGCGCCCTGCGCCTCTCGGCGGAGGCCGACGGCGCGGCGCGGCTCGACTTGCCGCCCGATTTGCGGAGCGAGGCCTCGGCGGCCACCGAGTTGCAGCTTTTCCAGTCGCGGCGTGAAAAGTTCACCCAGGAACTCGCGGTCTACCGCCAGCAGGTGGCGCAGCGCACCGCCGAGCGGCAGGAACTGCTCGCCCGCCGCGGCCGCCTCGCCGCCGAGCAGGCGACGGCGCACAAGCGCCTGGCGCTGCTCAACGGCCTGGCGGCGCGCAACGCCGCCTCGCAGCTGGAAATCCTCGACGCGCAGAGCCGCGAGCAGCGCCTCGCCACCGAGATCGCCGAGGTGGACGGCACCCTGCCCAAGGTCGCCTCGGCGGTCGGCGAGGCGCAGGCCCGCATCGACGAGGCGCGCGCCCGCTACCGCGCCGAGGCGCAGGCCGACCTTGCCGCCACCCTGACCGAGATCGACCGCCTGCGCCAGGGCCTGACCGCGCAGACCGACCGCGTCAGCCGTACCGAAATCCGCGCGCCGGTGGACGGCGTGATCAACCGCATCTCGGTCAACACCGTGGGCGGCGTGGTCAAGCCCGGCGAGTCGATCATCGAGATCACCCCCACCTCCGGCCCGCTCCTCATCGAGGCGCGGGCGCGGCCGCGCGACCGCGGCGAACTGCGCGACGGGCTTGCCGCCCATATCCGCGTCAGCGCCTATGACAGCGGCATGCTCGGCATTCTCGAAGGCCGCGTCGTCGAGGTTTCCGCCGATACCGTTCCCGATGCGCGCGGCGAACCCTATTACCGCGTGGTGCTGCGCGTCGACGACCTGCCCGCCGCCTATGCCGGCAAGCTGCTGGCCCCGGGGATGACCGTCTCCGGCGACGTGGTGATCGGCAAGCGCACGGTGCTCGACTACCTCACTTCGCCGCTTCACAGATTCTCCACCAACGTTTTTCAGGACGCCCGGTGATGGCTTTGCGACCCTTGATGACCCGTATCAAACAGTCCTGCACGCTGTTGGACGTCGTGTCCTTCCTGCAATGCATCGCGCCGCTCTTGGTTCTCATAGTCGTCGGCGTCAGCTTCCAGGACTTCGTGCTCAACGCCATCCGCGGCAACCCGATCCTCAACTCGATCATCATCGGCATCGCCTTCTCCGGCGCCATGCTGATGCTCTTCCGCCTCGTCGGCGCGCAGCGCGAGCGCTCTGCGTTGCGGCGCTTCCACCGCGAGGCGACCAACGGCGGCGACATGAAGGAGCTGATCGCCGAGTCCTGGGTGGCGCGGCGCATGGTGCACCGCTACCTCTCGCCGATCGCCGAGACCGGCGGCAAGCTCTCCTCGGCGCTCGACCAGGAGGCGATCGAAGGCGAGCTGAGGGGCCTTTCCGCCGAGTTCGACAGCCGTCTCGAACTGCCCAATTTCCTGGTCGGCTTCATGGTCGCGATGGGCCTGTTGGGCACCTTCATCGGCCTTCTGGAAACCCTGACCGGCATCGCCGGCATGCTCGACGGCATGAGCGGTTCCGGCGGCAACCTGGAGGAAGAGTTCGTCAAGCTCGTCGGCGAGCTGCGCAAGCCGCTGGCGGGCATGGGCATCGCCTTTTCCGCGTCGATGTTCGGCCTGGTCAGCAGCCTGATGCTCGGCCTGATGCTGCTCACCGTGCGCCGCTACGTGCGGCGCGTGATGTCGGATGCGCGGCGCGTCCTCAGCGCGCTGGTGGAGCGCGTGCGCGGCCCGCTGCCCACCATGGGCGGCATGGTGGCGTCGTCGCGCGGCGGCGTTTCGGAGGCCTTCCTGTCCGACTTCATGGCGGAATTGCTCAGCAACATCAACTCGCTGCAGGATCTGTTCCACCGCTCGCAGGATTCCTCGCTGCAGATGACGACGCGCGTCGACGGCCTCTCCAAGCGCCTGGAGATGGTCTCCCAGTCGATCGAGAACAACGTCGCGGCAAGCAAGAAGACCAACGACCTTCTCGGCTTCGGCCCGCGGATGAAGGAAACCAACGAGCAGATGCTCTCCGAGCTGCGCTCGATCCTCTCCGCCAACTCCGACATGGGCAAGGTCAACGCGCGCCTCATCGACGTGCTCAACTCGATCGACCAGAAGCTCAGCACCGCCAACGACACCCAGCGCCTGTTCCAGGACGCCCAGGGCAACATCGGCCGCGACACGCTGACCAAGATCGACGAGGCGGTGGGCCTGCTGCACTCGGTCAACGACCGCGGGGCGGACGCCGAAAACCGCCTGGACCGCCGCCTGCAGGCGCTCGCCGGCTCCTCCACCGCGGTGGCCACCGGCGTGCAGCAGCTCGCGGTGAAGATGAACGAGGTCGCCTCGATTTCGCAGAACCAGCTCGCCAACGCGGGCACGGTGCAGCAGGGCATGCGCGACGCGGTGGCGGAAACCCTGGACTCTTTCAAGGATCTCTCCGAGCGCCTGAAGAAACTCGAAGAGGTGAACGTCGGCAGCGCACGCCACCTCTGGCAGCTCAACGAGAACTTCGGCGCGGTGAACTCCTCGCTCGAGCCTCTGGCCCAGATCGCCCAGGGGATCAGCCACCAGAGCACCATCCTCGAAGCGACGCTGGAAGAGATGC
>JBFWJB010000304.1:0-3693 GCA_050253435.1 Rhodospirillaceae bacterium | reverse complement strand
AGAAATCCGCAAAGCCTTCGGCCAAGCAGGCCAAGCCCCCCGCGCCGCCGCCCCGCAAGCCGGAGGCGCGCGCGAACGGCTTCGCCCAGGCGGAGGCCGGCAACTGGGCCGCGGTGAAGAAGACGATTTCCGCCGCGCCCAAGGCCCCGCTCTCGAAAGTGCTCACCTGGATGTACCTGCGCGCGCCGAAAAGCGGCGCGAGCTTTGCGGAAATCCAGGCCTTCCTTGCCGCCAACCCCGCCTGGCCGGACCGTGCGGGCCTGCGCCGCCGCGCCGAAGAGGCGATCTGGACCACCGGCTCGGATGCCGACCGCGCCGCCTGGTTCGCCACGGGCAAGGCGCTCTCCCGCGAGGGTGCGGTGTGGATGGCCGAACGGGCGGAAGCCCAGGGCCGCAACGAGGAGGCGGCGCGCCTCTACCGCCGCGCCTGGACCGCCGAGGCGTTCACCGCCGACCAGGAAAAGGCCTTTCTCGCGGCGCACGGCAGCCAGTTGCGCGACGAGGACCATCTGGCGCGGCTCGACCGCCTGATCTGGGAACGCCGCTTTGCCGAGGCGCACCGCCAATTGCGCCGGGTTTCCGGCACGCCCCGCGCGGTGGCCGAGGCGCGCATCGCCATGGCGACGATGAGCAGCGGCGCGGCCAATGAGCTTCGGCGCATTCCCAAAGAGTTACTGACAGAACCTGGACTGGTTTATGAGCACGCGCGGTGGCTGCGCCGCAAGAACAAGGACGAAGAAGCCGCCGCCGTTCTGCTCGCCCACGACGGGCCGCGCCCCTACCCCGGCCTGTGGTGGACGGAACAGGCGTCGCTCGCCCGCGATGCGCTGGCCGACGGACGGATCAGCCAGGCCTACGGCCTTGCCGCAAAACACGAACTCACCACCGCCTCCGGCGTCGCCGACGCCGAGTGGCTGGCGGGGTGGATCGCCTTTCAGTTCCTCAAGGACAACGTTGCCGCCGAGCGCCATTTCCAGCGCCTCTACGACGTGGTGGGCACCCCGGTCAGCCGGGCGCGCGGCGCCTATTGGCTGGGCCGCGCCATCGCCGCGCGCGGCGACGCGGAACGTTCCGCCCGGTGGTTCGCCGAGGCCGCGGCCGAACCCAGCACCTTCTACGGCCAGCTTGCCGCCTGGCGCGCAGGAAAGGCTCCCGTCCCCCTGCCGGAGCGCGCACCGGGCAAGGAGGCGGTCGCCTGGGCGCACCGCCACGAGTTCATCCCGATCCTGCGCCAGCTCGACCAAACCGGGGAGGACCGCATCTTCGCCGCCTTCGCCCGCGCCTTCTACTATGCGGCGCGCAACGACGACGAACGCCTTGCCGCGGTGAGCGCGGTTTCCGCCCTGTCGCTGCACCAGGGTGTGCGCCTGTCGCGCCTCCTGCGGCAGCACAACGTGCAGGAAACCAGGCTGAGCTATCCGGTTCCGGACTGGATCGACCTGCCGAAAAGCCCTGCCCCCTTCCTGGTGCTCGGGGTGATCCGTCAGGAGAGCAACTTCGACACCCGCGCCATCAGCTCCGCCGGGGCCCGCGGCCTGATGCAACTGATGCCGCGGACCGCGGAGCGCGAGGCCAAGATGATGCAGCAGCCCTATGCGCCCGCCACCCTGCTGCGCCGCCCCAGCACCAATGTCGCCATCGGCAGCCACTATCTCGGCCGCCTGCTCGCCCGCTACGACGGACATCCGGCGCTGGCGTTGGCCGCCTACAACGCGGGAGAGCGCCGCGTCGACCAGTGGCTGCGCAACATCGGCGATCCGCGCTCCGGCGACCTCGACACCCTGACCTGGATGGAATCCATCCCCTTCAAGGAAACCCGCAACTACGTGCAGCGGGTGCTGGAAAACGCCGAAGTCTATCACCGCCGCCTCGGCGGCGATGCGATCCGCCTGGTCGAGTTGTTTACCCCCTAAAACGCAACGGGCCGGCGTTTCCGCCGGCCCGCAACGCAATTCAGCCTATGGTCGGCGATCAGGACGCCACGCCCACCAGGCCGCGCACCGGCTTGCCCTGCACCGCGCGGGGAGATATCTCCTCCGTAGCGACCGCTTCGGGTTTCTCCTCATCTGCCGGAAGCGCCACCGGCGCGGCGATGGCGGGCGGCACGACGGCCTGCTCCTCGTCGCTGCGGCGGCACATGCCCTGCAGGAAGGCGCCGGGCTCGATCGCCAGGCTCTGGTGGTAGACGTCCCCTATCATCCGCGCCGTGGAGGCGAGAAACACGCTCTCGGCATGCACCTGGCCGGTGAGCTGGCCGTGCAGGCGCAGGGATGCGGTCCGCACCTCGCCCATGATTTCGCCGCTCAGGCCGACGACCAGGGATGCGCACCGGATATCGCCCTGCACGCAGCCATCCACCTGAATTTCGCCATCGCTGACGAGGTCCCCGGTGATCGTCAGGCCACGGCTGATGATCGAGGGGTGAATAACCTTCTTGTCGGCCATGTTCGCCTCGCTCGCCGGTTCCTTACTGGTTTTTCTGAACATAACGTTTAACCCTGATCAATTCCTTGGGGTTGTACGGCTGCCCGTTGTAACGCACTTCGTAGTGGAGATGCCGTCCGGTGCTCCGCCCCGTGTTTCCGATCAAACCCACCTTCACACCCGCCTGCACTTCGTCGCCCACCTTCACCAGGGGTTTCTCGAGGTGCGCATAGCGGGTCACGAAGCCCATGCCGTGATCGATATCGACCACGTTGCCGTAGTTGCCGCGGTCTCCGACGAAGACCACCGTGCCCGGCGCGGTCGCCAGGGCGATATCGCCCTTCTCGCCCCGGAAGTCGATCCCCGAATGTTCCGCCAGAGTGCCGGTGAAGGGATCGCGGCGGTAGCCGAAGCCGCTGGTGATGCGCGGCGACTTCACAGGATAACCGAGCGGCAGAGCCTCCATCAAGCGCGACAAGCCGTCCCAGCGGTCGATCTGTTCGCTCAGGCTCTTCATCGCGGTGTTGAGGTCCTCGCGCCCGAGGTCCGGCAGGTCCGCCGGAATATACGGCCCGCCGCGGCTGGCCTCCTGCTTGCCGAGCAGTTGCTCGACGTTGAGGCCGGTCTTCTTCAGGGTTTTTTCGATCTGGGCGATGCCGCCGTCGGCAAGGGAGGAAACCTGTTCGAGAATCTGCTTTTGCGCGCCTTGGATTTTCAGCAGGCGGTCGCCGAGGTTCTTGTTCTCGGCCACCAGCTTGTCGCGCTGGGAAATCGCCAAGTCGCGCTGCAGCACCGCCTGGCGCAGTTCCAGAGTGTCGCTCTCGACCTTGCCGCTATCGGCGACACGGCGCATGCGCGCATCGATTTCGGTAAGCTGGGTGCGCAGGTGGTCGCGCTCGTGCTCTACCCGCTGGCGCTCGCTATTGAGCTTTTCCTGCTTCGCGGTGAGCGCGTCGAGCTGGTTCTGGTCGCGCTGCTTCGCCGCATCCGACCGGCCGGAAGCGCCCAGGCGCTTCTCCAGAACCGCCACTTCCTTCTGCAGGTCGGCATCCTGTGAGGCGATTTCCTTGAGGCGGGCATAGCCCTTCTGCATCTCGGCGGTGATCGTCTCGATCTTTTCGCGGTAGCTCACGATCTCCGCGAGGATTTCGTCGTGGGCGGCGCGCGCCGCCTCCACCTGGTCGCGCTTCAGCGCGAGAATCGCCTCGTGCGCCACCTGCATGCCGGTGGCGTAAGCGGTCCAACCCACGATGCCGAACACCATCATGG
>JBFWJB010000303.1:0-3736 GCA_050253435.1 Rhodospirillaceae bacterium | reverse complement strand
GGCAAGGCCGTGGTCCAACGCATCCATGGTGATGCGCAAGAGATCGGTGCGTTCGGCGAGTTCGTGCTCGCGGTCCTTGAGCGCCTTCAGCGCACGGCTGCGCGCGGTGATGTCGGTGATCAGCGCGGTGATGCGCAGCGGACGGCGGCGGCGTTCCGGCCGCTGGTAGACCCAGTCCACCTGCACTTCGCGGGAGGTGGAATCCGGACGGTAGAGGAAGCTGGTGATGAAGCGCGCCTCCGGCTGGCGCATGGTGCGGATGGCGCGTGTGGTGGCGGCGAGCACCGGCCGCGCCTCCCAGGTGCCGAGGC
The DNA here is from genome assembly GCA_050253435.1 of Rhodospirillaceae bacterium. GTDB lineage: Bacteria > Pseudomonadota > Alphaproteobacteria > Rhodospirillales > Rhodospirillaceae > Oleispirillum. The sequence goes on along the minus strand of JBFWJB010000303.1, from coordinate 3,425 downwards.
GGTCGAACGGCAGGCCCAGAAGGTCGGCGGCGTTGCAGCCGACGATGGTTCCGGCCATCGGGTTGGCCTGGGTGATCAGGCCGCGCTCGTCCAGTTCGACCAGGCCGATAGGCAGGGATTCCAGCAGCGCGCGGTAACGCCGCACGTTGTGGGCGGCCTCGTCCATGCGTTCGCGCATCGCCCCGGCGAACCCTCCGGCGGCCAGCGCCACCGCGGCGAGCGCGGCGTTGAGCGCCGCGGCATCGGCGAAGTCCCCGCCGCGGTCCGCGGCGAGCGCGGCGACGAGCGCGCACACCGCGCCGCCGACGAGGTTGAAGGCGAGCGCCGCGGCGAGCACCGCAAGGCCGAGCACGGCGGGCGCGCCCGCGCCCAGGGCGTGGCTCTGCGCCGCCAGCGCGGCAACCGCGGAAAGTGCGGCAAGGCCCGCGGCCTCGGCGGGGGAGGAGGGCCAGCCCCAGCGGTTGCGCGGCGGCACCGGCAACATGCGCGGCTCGGCCAGGCGGATCAGCGCGGCCAGCGGGAACAGCCAGAGCAGCGCCCCCGCCGCCGGGGCGAACGCCGCGCGCGCCCAGAAATCCACGCCCACGCCGCCGATTGCGGCCTGGGCCAGGGCGGCGGCGGCCACCGCGGCCAGTGCCGCGCCGCCGCCCTGCGCCGCGGCGGCGCCGTTCCAGCGCACCGGCACGGCGTGGCGGAAGCGCAGAATCAGCGCGGCGAGAGTGAAGGCGGCAAGCCCCGGCGCGGCGGCAAGCGGCGCGGGCCCCAGGCCCCAGGCATGGAAGGCCACCACCGCGGCCACCGCGGCGGCGAGCCAGGCGGTGCCCCACAGCCAGCCGATGGCGAGGCACCATGCCCCAAGCGCGGGGATGAGCGGCGCGCCGCCCGGACCGGCGACCGCGGCGTCGCACGCGCCGGCCACGGCAAAGCCGCCGCAGAACAGCAGCCACCGCCACGCCGAAGCAGGCAGGCGGGAGAGCAAAGCGGGGCGGCGGGGCGGCGAATCGGGCATCTCGGCGGCTTTGAAAAACTCTGCAAGGCGCGGCGGGATCGGCGAAACGGCGGTTGATCGCGGCTGCGCTTGGTCCCATCTTGTCCCTGACGCGGCGCGCCGCCGCCGTCAGGGGAGTCGCTCAACCATGACACATACCATACAAGTCTGCATCCGCTGCAATTTCACCAAGACCGCGGAAGAGAAAGACGGCAAGCGCGGCGGCACGCAGCTGTACGAAAACCTGCTCAAGAAATTCGAGAAGTGGCCCCACAAAGACGACTTCGCGGTGGAGCCCTCGCGCTGCATGGGCGCCTGCGGCACCGCCTGCGTCGTCGCCTTCCGCGCGCCGGGCAAGATCTCCTGGGTGTTCGGCAACCTCAACCCGCGCTTCTCCGTCCCCAGCCTGCTGGAGTTCGCCGAGAAGTACCGCGCCGACCCGCAGGGCAGCGTTCCCTACGACGACCGCCCGGCAGACCTGGCCGCAGGCCTGGTGGCGCGCCTGCACCCGGTGCAGGGCGACGAAAGCCCCGCCGCCGCAGGCGGTGACGCCGATTGCGCGTGAAAGCCGGTTTATTCCCCGGCGGAAGGGGTGAGCGGCGCCAGCCGCGGCGAGCGGTTGCCGGGGAACCAGTTGACCCAGACGCGGAAGTCCACCACCGGCCCCAGCACGAACAGCGCCGGGTTGGGCAGGTCGCTTGCCGCCGCATCGGCGGCGCAGCGCTCCAGCGTGGAGATCAGCACCCGCTGGCGCGGCGTGCTGGCGTGGGAAACGATGGCGCAATGCTCGCCGGGGTCGCGCCCGCCCGCGATCATGCGGTCGGCGATGCGCTTCAGCGACTTCATCGGCATGTAGATGACGATCACCGGCACGGTGCGCGCCAGATCCTCCCAGCGCACGCGGCGCGACATGCCGCCGCTCTCGTCGTGGCCGGTGACGAACACCACGGCGTCGTTGGTGTCGCGCGTGGTCAGCGGAATCCCCGCATAGGCCAGGCCGCCGATGCCCGCGGTGATGCCCGGCACGATGCGGAAGGGAATCTCCGCCGCCACCAGGGCGTGGGTCTCCTCGCCGCCGCGGCCGAAGACGAAGGGATCGCCGCCCTTCAGCCGCACCACCCGCTTGTTGAGCTTCGCCTGCTCGACCAGAAGCTCGCAGATGTCGCTCTGCTTGGGGCTGCACTTCCAGCCGCGCTTGCCGACGTTGATCAGCTCCACCCCCGGACGGACCATGCCGAGGATGCGTTCGTCCACCAGGGCGTCGTGGACCACCACGTCGGCCTGCTCCAGGGCGGAGAGCGCGTGCAGGGTCAGCAGGCCGGGGTCGCCCGGACCCGCGCCCACCAGCCACACCCAGCCGGGCTCCATCTCCACCGTGTATGCGTCATAGCGTTTCATCATGGTCGGGGATATATGCCCAAGCGGCGCGGCGATGACAAGCCGACTTTCACCCTGTATGACACTTTTCACTAGGTCGCCGACGCGAAAGGACGCCCGATGCCGGAAACCGGCAAACCCCTGAGACACGGCTGGACCACCGGCGCCTGCGCGGCGGCGGCGGCGGCGGCGGCCTACCGCGCGCTCGCGACCGGAGCCTTCCCCGACCCGGTGGAGATCATGCTGCCGCGCGGCGAACGCCCCGCCTTCGCCCTGGCGACGAAACGCCTTTCCGCGGGCGCGGCGACCGCGGGCGTGGTCAAGGACGCGGGCGACGACCCGGACGTCACCCACGGCGCGGAGATTCTCGCCACGGTAACGGCGGGGGAGCCGGGCAGCGGCATCGCCGTCACCGGTGGCGCGGGCGTCGGCATCGTCACCCTGCCGGGCATTCCAGTGCCGGTGGGAGAGGCGGCAATCAACCCCGGCCCGCGCCGCATCATCACCGCGGCGATCCTGCGTGCCATGGACGAAACCGGCGGCCCGCGCGACGTGGTGGTCACCGTCTCCATCCCCGGCGGAGAGAAACTCGCCGAACAGACCCTCAACCCCCGCCTCGGCATCACCGGCGGCCTCTCGGTGCTCGGCACCACCGGCGTGGTCGTGCCGTTCTCGTGCGAGGCCTGGGTGCAGACCGTGCACCGCGCGGTGCAGGTGGCGCAGGCCAACGGCCTCACCCACATCGCCGGGTCCACCGGCTATGCCTCAGAACGCGCGGTGCAGCGCTTCTACGCCCTGCCGGAGATCGCCCTCATCGACATGGGCGACTTCGTCGGCGGCCTTTTGAAATACCTGCGCGCCCACCCGCTGCCACGCCTCACCCTCGCAGGCGGCTTCGCCAAGTTCGCCAAGTTGGCGGAAGGCCACCTCAACGTCCACCCCGGGGCCTCGCGGGTGGATTTCGCCGCGCTGGCGGCGGAGGTGCAGCGCCTCGGCGGCACGCCCGCCGTGGTCGCCGCGGCGCGCAGCGCCAACACCGCGATGCAGGTGCTGGAACTCG
>JBFWJB010000302.1:0-3738 GCA_050253435.1 Rhodospirillaceae bacterium | reverse complement strand
TAGCCCTCGGCGAGGCGCGCGGCGGCCACCGCGACCGACGGCAGCGCGTCGCCGGTCAGGCCCTCTTCGAAGGTCCTGCGCGCGGTCTCCTCGGCGGCGGCGGCGGCATCCGCGCCGCGGCAGAGGGTCGTCGCGGCGTTCGCCAGCACCTTCTTGGCGTCGTTGATCTCGGCCCCCTGCAGGGCTTCGAGGCGGCGGATCTCGTCCATCGGCAGGTCGGTGAAGAGGCGCAGGAAACGGCCGACGTCGGCGTCCTCGGTGTTGCGCCAGAACTGCCAGTAGTCGTAGGCGGGCAGGCGCTCCTCGTTGAGCCACACCGCGCCCTGGGCGGTCTTGCCCATCTTCGCGCCCGAGGCGGTGGTGATCAGCGGCGTGGTGAGGCCGTAGAGCTCCGCACCGTCCACCCGGCGGCCGAGCTCGACGCCGTTGACGATGTTGCCCCACTGGTCCGAGCCGCCCATCTGCAGGCGGCATTTGTAGGCGCGGTGGATCTCCAGGAAGTCGTAGGCCTGGAGGATCATGTAGTTGAACTCCAGGAACGACATCGGCGTCTCGCGCTCCAGGCGGAGCTTCACCGAATCGAAGCTCAGCATCCGGTTGACCGAGAAGTGGCGGCCGTAGTCGCGCAGGAATTCCAGGTAGTTGAGCTTGTCGAGCCAGTCGGCGTTGTTGATCATGATCGCGTCGGTGGGGCCGTCGCCGAAGCTCAGGAACTTCTCGAACACCTTCCGGATGCCCGCCATGTTCCGCGCGATGTCGGCGTCGGAAAGCATCTGGCGCGCGGTGTCGCGGCCGGTGGGGTCGCCCACCTTGGTGGTGCCGCCGCCCATCAGGACGATCGGCTTGTGCCCCGACTGCTGCAGGCGGCGCAGCAGCATGATCGGCACCATCGAGCCGACGTGCAGGCTGTCCGCCGTGCAGTCGAAGCCGATATACGCCGGAATCGGTCCGCCCGCGAAGGTCGCGTCCAGTCCTTCGAGGTCGGTGCATTGGTGGATGTACCCACGCTCGGAGACGGTTTGCAGAAAGGCCGATTTGAAGCTGCTCATGATGCTCGTCTTATGCTAGCTCTGATAGGGAAAACCCGCCTGTTTTAGCGGATGCCTCGTTCGGGAGCCAGCGTTTATGAAATTCAAGCCGGTGGTCGCCCTCGGGCTGATGAGCGGAACTTCGGTGGACGGCGTGGATGCCGCCCTGATCGTGACCGACGGCGAAGAGGTCTCCGCCTTCGGACCGCGCCGCACTTACGCCTATGCGCCGGACACCCGTGCCCGCATCCGCGCGGCGTTCGGGCGCGAGGATCGCGAGGCGCCGGAGGTGCGGGCGGTCGCGGAGGAGATCACCCGCCTGCATGCCGATGCGGCGGCGGCGCTGCTGGCCGAGGCGGGCGCGGACTGGCGGCCGGAGCTGATCGGCTTCCACGGCCAGACCATCCTCCACGCGCCCGATCGCGGCGTGACCGTGCAGATCGGCGACGGCGCGCGGCTTGCCCGGCTGACCGGCACTGCGGTGGTGGCGGATTTCCGCTCGGCGGACGTCGCCGCGGGCGGGCAGGGCGCGCCGCTGGTGCCGGTGTTCCATCGCGCCCTGGTGCGCGGCTGGACCGGCAAACCCGCGGGCTGGGTGGCGGTGCTCAATCTCGGCGGAGTCGCCAACCTCACCGCGATCGCGCCGGGCGGCGCGATGATCGCCTGCGACACCGGGCCGGGCAATGCCCTGATCGACGATTGGGTGGCGCGTCACGGCGCGGGCGATTGCGACCGCGACGGCCGCCTCGCGCTGGCCGGAACCGCCGATGCGGGCTGGATCGCCGCGGCGATGGCGGCGCGGTTTTTCGTCACGCCGCCGCCGAAGGCGCTCGACCGCGACGCCTTCGCGCCGATCGCCCAAGGGGCGATGACGCTCGAAGACGGCGCGGCGACGCTCGCGGGCTTCACCGTGCGGGCGGTGGCGGTGGCGTCCCGTCATCTGCCGGAAATTCCCGCGGCCTGGGTCGTGACCGGCGGCGGGCGGCGCAATCCGGCGCTGATGCGGGGGCTCGCCGCGGAACTCGGGGTGCCGGTGCTGGGGGCGGAACAGGCGGGCTGGGACGGCGATGCTCTTGAAGCGCAGGCGTTCGGCTATCTCGCCGCGCGCAGCGTGCGGGGGCTGCCGTTGAGCTTCCCCGGCACCACCGGCGTGCCGCGACCGACTCCAGGCGGCGAGCTGTACCGCCCGGAGTAGGGAAGAGAGATCAGATCAGATCTGGCGCGGCGCGCGCAGGCGGCGTTCGAGGTAGTTGGAAACCGCCAGGGTCATTTCCGGCAACTGTTCGCCGAAGAAGTGGTCCGCCTGCGGGATCAGGTGGTAGTCCACCGCGATGTTCTTCTGCGACGAGAGTTTGTTGACGAGCTTCGCCACCGCGCTTTCGGGAACGATGTCGTCGGCCCCGCCCTGCACGATCAGGCCCGAGGACGGGCATGGCGCAAGGAAGGTGAAGTCGAAGATGTTGGCGGGCGGCGCGATCGAGACGAAGCCTTCGATCTCGGGGCGGCGCATCAGCAGTTGCATGCTGATCCACGCGCCGAAGCTGAATCCGGCGATCCAGCAGGCCCCGGCGTTGGGGTTCACCGCCTGCAGCCAGTCGAGCGCCGAGGCGGCGTCCGAAAGTTCGCCGACGCCGTTGTCGAAGCTGCCCTGGCTGCGCCCGACGCCGCGGAAATTGATGCGCAGCACCGAGAACCCGTTCCGCGCGAAGGCGTGGTAGGTGTTGTAGACCACCTTGTTGTTCATCGTGCCGCCGTGGCGGGGGTCGGGATGAAGGACCAGCGCGATCGGCGCATTGTCCGCCTTCGAATGGGTGTAACGGCCCTCGAGCCGTCCTTCGGGTCCATTGATGATAACGTCTGGCATCGATTCGACTGTGTCCGTTTGCGGGAAAAATCAGCGTGTTGAGGGTGCGGCGCGCGCCGCTCGGGCGGCTCCGGTCCTGCCGGTTAGGTGATTGCCTTTGTCGGATATATGATATTCAGCCTTGAGATTTCACGGCTTTCGCGCATACATTCACCCCTCAGGTATTCCGGTTATATTGAACCGGCCCGAGCGGCAACGGAAGTTTAGCACAGTTATGGCTCATCCTTTCAAGCATCTAAAGGAAGACATAGAGAACATCGTCGCGAAGGACCCGGCCGCGCGCGGTTTCTGGGAGGTGCTGTTCTGCTATCCGGGACTGCATGCGGTGATCTACCATCGGGCCACCCACTGGCTCTGGGGCAACGGTTTCCGGTTTCTGGCGCGGTTTCTCTCGAACTTCGGCAAGGTGATGACCGGCATCGAGATCCACCCCGGAGCGACGATCGGCCGCCGGCTGTTCATCGACCACGGCACCGGCGTGGTGATCGGCGAAACCGCTGAAATCGGCGACGACGTGACCCTATACCATGGTGTGACTTTGGGCGGCACCTCCCTTGATGTTGGCAAAAGACACCCAACCTTGGAGCATGGCGTCATCGTCGGCTCGGGGGCGCAGGTTCTCGGGCCGCTGCTGATCGGCGCGGGCGCCCGGATCGGCGCCAACGCGGTGGTTCTCAAGGACGTTCCGCGCGGCGCCACGATGGTCGGAATTCCGGCGAAGATGGCGCAGCGGCAGCGGCCGAAGCAGCAGGAAGATGAATTTCGCGCCTACGGCGTCGGGGTCAATTCGCCCGACCCGGTGGGTCAGGATTTGAAGGGCGTGCATCGCCAGATCGAAGCGCTGTG
>JBFWJB010000301.1:0-3755 GCA_050253435.1 Rhodospirillaceae bacterium | reverse complement strand
TCCGCCCACTTCAGGTCCTGCTTGACGCGGGAACGCTTCTTCCACGGCAGCGACAGCATCCAGTCGAGGTAGTTGCGCACCACCGTCGCCTCGGCGGACATCGGGCTCATGTTGCGGAGCTTCTTCAGCTCGGCGTTGGCCTTTTCCCGAGCTTCCTTGGAGAGCTTGGTCTTCTCGATGCGCTCTTCGAGTTCGGTGATCTCGTCGCGACCGTCGTCGGTTTCGCCCAGCTCCTTCTGGATCGCCTTGAGCTGTTCGTTGAGGTAGTACTCGCGCTGCGTCTTCTCCATCTGGCGCTTGACGCGGCTGCGGATCTTCTTTTCCACCTGGAGCACGCCGATCTCGGACTCCATGAAGGCGTAGACCCGCTCCAGACGGTCGTGCACCGAGACCACCTCCAGCAGCTCCTGCTTCTCGGAAATCTTGATCTGCAGGTGCGAGGCCACGGTGTCGGCGAGCTTCGAGGGGTCGTCGATCTGGTTGATCGAGACCATCACCTCGGGGGGAATCTTCTTGTTCAGCTTGATGTACTGGTCGAATTGGGAAACCACGGAGCGGGCCAAAGCCTCGGTCTCCTGCTCGTCGCCCCATTCGTCGTCCAGCGTCGCCGACGCCGCCTCGAAATAGGGCTTGCCCTCGACGAAGCGGGAAATCCGCGCGCGCTTGCCGCCCTCCACCAGCACCTTCACCGTGCCGTCGGGCAGCTTCAGCAATTGCAGAACGGTGCTGAGCGTGCCGACCGAAAAGATGTCGTCCGCGCCCGGGTCGTCCTGGGTGGCGTCCTTCTGCGCGACCAGCAGAATCTGCTTGTCTTCGCGCATCACCTCTTCCAGCGCCAGCACCGACTTCTCGCGGCCGACGAACAGCGGCACGATCATGTGGGGAAACACCACGATGTCGCGCAGCGGCAAGACAGGAAAGGCGTTTCCACTGGATTCAGTCAACATACGTCCTCGTTTGATGCATGACGGGCGATTGCCCTCAGACGCAAGAACTATGGGGCGGCGGCGGCCGGGTCAACCCCCGGCCGCCGCGCTGGCGCCATCAGGCGCTGGAGCCCACTTCGTCCTTGCGCTCGCCGTAGATGAACAGCGGCGTGGAGGAGTCCTCCACCACGTCCTTGTTCACCACGACTTCCTCGATGCCGTTCTGGCTCGGCAGGTCGAACATGGTTTCGAGCAGAATGCCTTCCATGATCGAGCGCAGACCGCGCGCCCCGGTCTTGCGCGCGATCGCCTTGTGCGCGATCGCGGTGAGCGCGTCTTCCTTGAACGACAGAGTGACGTTCTCCATCTCGAACAGCCGCTGATACTGCTTCACCAGGGCGTTCTTCGGCTTGGTGAGAATCTCGATCAGCGCCGCCTCGTCCAGGTCCTCGAGCGTGGCGATCACCGGCAGACGGCCGACGAATTCCGGGATCAGACCGTACTTCAGCAGGTCCTCCGGCTCCACGCCCTTGAGGATTTCGCCGGAACGGCGTTCCTCCGGGCTCTTCACATCCGCGCCGAAGCCGATGGAGGTGCCCTGGTTGCGCTGGCCGATCACCTTTTCCAGCCCGGCGAACGCGCCGCCGCAGATGAAGAGGATGTTGGTGGTGTCGACCTGCAGGAACTCCTGCTGCGGGTGCTTGCGCCCGCCCTGCGGCGGCACGCTGGCGACCGTGCCTTCCATGATCTTCAGCAAGGCCTGCTGCACGCCCTCGCCCGAAACGTCGCGGGTGATCGAGGGGTTGTCGGACTTGCGGGAGATCTTGTCGATTTCATCGATGTAGACGATGCCGCGCTGCGCCCGCTCGACGTTGTAGTCCGCCGCCTGCAACAGCTTGAGGATGATGTTCTCCACATCCTCGCCGACATAGCCCGCCTCGGTCAGCGTGGTGGCGTCCGCCATGGTGAACGGTACGTCGAGGATGCGCGCCAGCGTCTGCGCCAACAGGGTCTTGCCGCAGCCGGTGGGGCCGATCAGCAGAATGTTGGACTTCGACAGCTCGACGTCGTTGTTCTTCGCGGCGTGCGCCAGACGCTTGTAGTGGTTGTGCACCGCCACCGCGAGAACCTTCTTCGCGTGCCTCTGCCCGATCACGTAGTCGTCGAGCACCGTCATGATGTCGAGCGGCGTCGGCACCCCGTCGCGCGAACGCACCAGGTTCGACTTGTTCTCCTCGCGGATGATGTCCATGCACAGTTCGACGCACTCGTCGCAGATGAACACCGTCGGTCCGGCGATGAGCTTGCGCACCTCGTGCTGGCTCTTGCCGCAGAACGAGCAATAGAGCGTGTTCTTCGAGTCGCCGCCAGAGGATTTGACCATCCCTTACTCCTGCCTTCGTCTCGCCCGCGGATTCCGGTGCGGATCCTTGGGCGGCCTTCACGCGCGCCATCCTAGCCGGACAACCGCGCACCGAACAACCCGCAAATCCCGTGCCGATCCGGCGGGCATGCGCCCCTCACGCACCATAGGTAGGGGCGATTCACCAAAACGTCACCGGCAAGGGCCGGAGATTATGCCGTTTTCCCGATCAGGAGGCGGGCTTGCCGTCGGCCGAAGCCGGGCGCTCCGCCACCACGTCATCGACCAAACCGAAGGCTTTTGCCGCTTCCGCAGTCATATAGTTGTCGCGGTCCATCGCCTTCTCGATGGTGGCGATGTCCTGGCCGGTGAACCCGGCGTAGAGCGCATTCAGGCGGCCGCGCAGTTCGAGAATCTCGCGCGCCTGAATCTCGATGTCCGCCGCCTGGCCCTGGAAGCCGCCCGAGGGCTGGTGGATCATGATCCGCGAATTCGGCAACGCGAAGCGCCTGCCCTTGCTGCCCGCGGCCAGCAGGAACGACCCCATGGAGGCCGCCTGCCCCAGGCACACCGTGGACACCTCGCAGCGGACGTAGCGCATGGTGTCGAAGATCGCGAGGCCAGAGGTCACCACGCCGCCCGGAGAGTTGATGTAGAACGAGATGTCCTTGCTCGGGTTTTCCGATTCCAGGAACAGAAGCTGCGCGCAAATCAGGCTCGCCACCTCGTCGTTGACGCCGCCGGTGAGGAAGACGATGCGTTCCTTGAGTAGGCGGGAGAAGATGTCGTAGGACCGCTCGCCGCGGCTGGTCTGCTCCACCACCATCGGAATCAGGGTGTTGTTGTAGACGTCGATGGGGTCACGGTCGCGCATGAAATCCTCTCTGGTCGGATTTGGAAAAACTCTGTCTCTAGGACATATCCGCTTTTCGGCGGCGCTTGCAAGGCCGGAAAAAGACGACGCCCGGAGGAGGCCTCCGGGCGCCGCGGTCTTGCGCATGCCGCTGCATGCGAAGCTTATTCCTCGGCCTTGGCCTTCTTCTTCGCCGGCTTCTTGGCGGGGGCCTTCTCGGCCTTTTCAGGCTGTTCGGCCTTTTCCGCCTTCGCTTCCGGCTCCTCGGCCGTCTTCGCCTTGGCCGCGGGCTTCTTCTTCGCCGGGGCCTTCTTCTTCGGCGCGGCCTCAACCTCGTCCGGATCGGCCATCAGCTCCTGCGGCGACACTTCCTTGTCGGTCAGCTGCACCAGCTCGAGGATGAAATCGACGGTCTTCTCCTCGAACAGCGGCGCCTGGAACTGCTCCATCGCCTGCGGGTTCTTGGTGAAGTACTCGAAGACCTGGCGCTCCTGGCCCGGGAACTGCCGCGCCTGCTGGAACACCGCGCGCTGCAGGTCTTCCTTGCTCACCTGGAAGTTGTTGACGCGGCCGATCTCGGCGAGCACCAGGCCCAGGCGCACGCGGCGCTCGG
>JBFWJB010000300.1:0-3819 GCA_050253435.1 Rhodospirillaceae bacterium | reverse complement strand
GGCGGGCGAGGTCTTCCGCGGCGCGCGCCTGCATGCGCGCGGGGATTTCCTCGGAAAGCAGTTCAAGCAGGAATTCGCCGGTCATCGCGCCGCCTCCTCCGCCGGAAGATGGCCGCGCGTGCGCAGATACGCCTCGCAGCAGGATTTCGCCAGGGCGCGCACCCGCCCGATGTAGGAGGCGCGCTCGGTGACGCTGATCACGCCGCGCGCATCCAGCAGGTTGAACAGGTGCGACGCCTTGAGGCAGTAATCGTAGGCGGGCAGCGCCACGCCCTCCGCCCCGTCCTTGCCCGCGATCAGGGCGGCGCATTCGGCCTCCGCATCGCGGAAATGGGCGAGCAGCATCTCGGTGTTGGCGAGTTCGAAGTTGTGGCGGGAATACTCGACTTCCGCCTGATGGAAGACGTCGCCGTAGGTGACGCCGCGGCCGTTGAAATCGAGATCGTAGACGTTCTCCACGCCCTGCACGTACATCGCCAGGCGCTCGAGGCCGTAGGTCAGCTCCACCGGCACCGGACTGCACTCGAAGCCGCCGACCTGCTGGAAGTAGGTGAACTGGGTGACCTCCATGCCGTCGCACCAGACCTCCCACCCCAGGCCCCAGGCGCCGAGGGTGGGCGATTCCCAGTCGTCCTCGACGAAGCGGATGTCGTGGATATCGGGATCGATGCCGATCGCGCGCAGGCTGTTCAGATAGAGGTCCTGCATCCCGTCGGGCGCAGGCTTCATCAGCACCTGATACTGGTAGTAGTGCTGCAGGCGGTTGGGATTCTCGCCATAGCGGCCGTCGGTGGGCCGCCGCGAGGGCTGCACATAGGCGGCGCGCCACGGGTCCGGGCCCAGCGCGCGAAGGGTGGTGGCGGGATGAAAGGTGCCCGCGCCTACCTCCATGTCATAGGGCTGGAGGATCAGGCAGCCCTGATCGGCCCAGAAGCGATGCAGCGTCAGGATGAGGTCTTGGAAGGACGGCGCGGAGCGCGGTCCCGCCGCTCTGGACTGTGCGTTCACGATACCCATCGAAAATGGTGGCCGGGACGGTGGCGAAACGTGCAGGAAACCTAACGGGGTGGCCCGGAACGGTCAAGATGGCGCGGCGCGGGTTCGGGTGGTTTGGGACGTTTTTATGACTTTCGGCGCAGTGGGCAGTCCTCGCGGGGGCAATCCTCCGCGAGTCCCGGGGCGCGGTAAACGCCGCAGGCCGGGCAGCGCACCAGAGACTCGGCAGGCGGGCGCGCCGTTCCGGGCGGGGCCGGCGGCGGCGCGCGGCGCGCGCCGAGGCGGCGGCCAAGGCTGAACACCGCATAGCCCACCGCGAGCAGAAGAAGTATCTTGCCGAGGCTCAGCATCCCCCCTCCTCCGCGGAGTCCAGCACCGCATCCAGGCTTTCCATGCCGCGCAGAATGCGCGCCGCCGCCGCGGTGTAGCTTCCGTCCGCACCGTGCAGCGCCAGGCCGGGCAGCAGGGCAAAGGGCGTGCGGCGGCCCTTTTCGGCGCGCAGGATCACCCGCTTCGCGGCGCGGCCCGGCTTCGGCCACAGGGGAATCGCCTGCGCCGCGCCGAAGCCGCGGGCAAGCAGCGCCAGCGCCTCGCCCAGCCGCGCCGCGGGAAGAATGAGGGTGAGGCTGCCCCTGGGCGCAAGCGCGTGGCGCGCGGCGGCGATCCATGCGGCAAGGTCCGCCGCATCCGCATGGTGCGCCGCGGCGCGCCCGGCATCCGGCGCGCGGCTGCCGCCGGTGAAGAACGGCGGGTTGGCGAGCGCCGCGTCGAAGCCTTCCCAGCCCGCGGGCCAGGTTGCGGGGTTGGCCGCGTCGCCTTCCGCCACGCTCACCCGCTCCGCCATGGCGTTGATCGCAGCCGAGCGGCGGGCGAGCGCCGCATACTCCGGCTGCATCTCGACGCCGCACACCCGCAGATCCGGCCGCCGCGCCGCCAGGCACAGCGCCGCCGCGCCGGTGCCGCAGCCGAGGTCGAGCGCGCGACCGCCCGCCGCCGCGCGCGCCGCGGCGGCCAGCAGCACCGGGTCGATCGCGGCGCGGTAGCCGGCGGCGGGCTGCAGCAGCCGCAGCCGCCCATCCAGCAGGCCGTCCTCGCTCAGGGCATTCTGGTCCATGGCCGGATGATAGCGGCGCAGACCCTCTGCGGGAAGGCTTGACCGCGCGGGAAGCCGACCCGTATTCTGGCACCGCCCATACGGGTAAGGTTTGGTCATATGCGGGTGATGTGGTGTCCAACGTCGTCAATCTATCCTCGGGCCGCAATCGCTCGTCCTCCGCTTTCGAGGACCTGCACCGCCTCGTCGCCGACGATCTTTCCGCCGTGGACCAGACCATCATCGACCATATGGACAGCCCGGTTCCGCTGATCCCGCAACTCGCCGGATACCTCGTCTCCTCCGGCGGCAAGCGCCTGCGCCCGATGCTCACCCTGGCCGCAGCGCGGCTCTGCGCCGCCGAGGGCGACCGCCAGGTGCGGCTCGCCGCCTGCGTCGAGTTCATCCACACCGCAACGCTTCTGCACGACGACGTGGTGGACGAAAGCGACCTGCGCCGCGGCAAGGCCTCCGCCAACGCGGTGTGGGGCAACCAGGCGAGCGTTCTCGTCGGCGACTTCCTGCTCAGCCGCGCCTTCGAACTGATGGTGGCGGACGGCTCGCTGCGCATCCTGGAAATCCTCTCCCACGCCTCGGCGGTGATCGCCGAGGGCGAGGTGCTGCAGCTCACCACCGCCAACGACACCGAAACCGACGAAGCCGCCTATCTCCAGGTGATCGAATCCAAAACCGCCCGCCTGTTCGCCGCCGCCTGCCAGATCGGCGCGGTGATTCCCGGCCGCCCGATGGCGGAGGAAAAGGCGCTGGAGCAGTTCGGCCTCAACCTCGGCATCGCTTTCCAGCTGATCGACGACGTGCTGGATTATTCCGCCAAGCAGGAAAAGCTCGGCAAGACCGTGGGCGACGACTTCCACGAGGGCAAGATCACCCTGCCGGTGATTCTCGCCTACCGCCGCGGCGGCGACGAGGAGCGCGCCTTCTGGCGCCGCGTCATGGAAGACCTGGACCAGGCGGAGGACGGCGCCGACCTCGCCCGCGCGCAGGACCTGATGCTCCGCCACGGCTCGCTCGACGACACCGTGAAGCGCGCCCGCCACTACGGCGACCGCGCCCGCGACGCGCTCGCCATCTTCCCGGAAAGCGCCGTAAAAACCGCGCTGTCGGAGATCGTCGAATTCTGCATCGAACGCGCCTACTAGGCGCAAAAAAGCGCTGGACACGATGCGAGGCCGCATCGTATAAACCCGGCCTCGACCCCAGGAACGGAGTGTAGCTCAGCCTGGTAGAGCACTGTCTTCGGGAGGCAGGGGCCGGTGGTTCGAATCCACTCACTCCGACCATTCCCAGAGGGTCGCCAGCGGGCCAGCCGGAAACGGCTGGCCCGTTCGCTTTGTGCTAGACTGCCCCCCCACAAGGGAGGCCCGCAGATGATCGAACCCGTCCACGGCGACCTGCTCGCCGCCGATGCCGAGGCCCTGGTCAACGCCGTCAACTGCGTCGGCGTGATGGGCGGCGGCCTTGCCGCGCAGTTCAAGGCGGCGTTTCCGGAAAACTTCCACGCCTATGCGGCGGCCTGCGCGCGCGGCGAGGTGCGCCTCGGGCGGATGCACGTGTTCGAAACCGGATACCCCCGTAACCCGCGCTTCCTCGTCAACTTCCCCACCTTGCACCACTGGAGCGACGGCAGCCGTCTCTCCGACGTTGAGCACGGGCTTGCCGCACTGGCCGACGAAATCCGCAGCCGCGCCATCCGCTCCATCGCGGTGCCG
>JBFWJB010000299.1:0-3801 GCA_050253435.1 Rhodospirillaceae bacterium | reverse complement strand
GCGAGGTTCTCGGCGCTGTCGGCTACCGCCAGCACCTCCGCCCGGCAGGACAGCGGCACCACGTTGGAGAACTCGCCGCCGTGGACGATGCCGACGCTGTAGGAGATCAGCCGCTTCATGTCGGTTTGGCTCTCGATCTCCTCGATCAGGCGGGCCATGGCGCGAATCGCGCTCTTGCCGGCAAGGTTGTCGGCGCCGGCATGCGCCGGGCGGCCGTGGGTGACGAGGCCGTAGCGGGCGAAGGCGAAGCGCCCGGTCACGGTGTAGCCGCTGCGCGCCGGTTCGGGCACCAGCACGCAATCGTGGCGCTGCGCCTCCGCCTCGATCAGCGGGCGGGAAACCGGACTGCCGCGCTCTTCGTCGGGCACCAGCATCACGGTGATCGGCGTGCCCGGCAGGCGGCGTTCGGCGATGAGGGTCTTCAGCGCATGGTAGGCGAGGTAGTTGCCGCCCTTCATGTCGAGCACGCCCGGACCGTAGAGGCGGCCGTCCTCGATGCGGATCGGCAGCGGGCCGTCCTTGGTGCCGAGCGGATGCACGGTGTCGAGGTGCCCGAGGATCATGATGCGGCGGCCGGGCGCCCCGGCGTTGAAGCGCGCGATGACGATGCGCGCCGCATCGGGGTCGGGGCGGGGACATTCGACCGCGGCGCCGAGGGCGGCGAAGCGCTCCTGCACGTGGCGCATCAGCGCGTCGACGGCCTTGGGCCGGTTCGACGGCGTTTCGAATTCGGCCCAGGCGGCGATGCCGTCGGCGAGGGTTCGGGTGTCGTAGGCGTCGGTCATGGATTTTCCCGCTTTTCCGGGGGGAGGGGCGGCGCGGTGCGCCATGCACCGATCGCCTGCTCCACGGCATGGGCGAGGCGCAGCACGCCGATCTCGTCGCGGTGGCGGCCGACGATCTGAATGCCGACGGGCAATCCCTCGGGGGTGAAGCCGAAGGGGACGGAAATCGCCGGATGCCCGGTCAGCGAGATGTAGAAAGCGGAGCGCATCCAGTCGATGTAGGTGGGCATGTCCGCCCCCTCGATGCGGCGGACGTATTCCTCCTCCACCGGGAAGGGGGCGACCTGGCTTACCGGCGCGACGAGAAACTCGTGAGTCTCCATGAAGCTGCGCATGCGCTGCACCAGGGCGGCGCGCGCCAGCCCGGCGGCGGCAACGTCGCTGCCGGTGAGGTTCTGCCCGTATTCGATGTTCCACACCACGGTGTCCTTGAGCACGCCGCGGTGGCGGGGGAGCAGATTGCCGTAGCCGGAGGCGAAGGCGAGGCCGCGCAGCGCCTGGAAGCTTTCCGCCGCGCCATCGAAATCCGGCATCGCCTCTTCCACGATGCAGCCGATGTCTTCCAGCACCGGCACGCAGGCGCGCGTCGCCGCGCGCACCTCGGCGGCCACCGGCAGGCCGAGATCTTCGCTGAAGGCGATGCGGCAGCCGCGGAAGTCGCGCTCCAGGGACTGGGCGAACGAACCTCCGTCGCCCGGCAGGGAAACCGGGTCGCGCGGGTCCTCTCCGGCCAGCACCGACAGGAGAAGCGCAACGTCGGCGACGGTGCGTCCCATCGGTCCGGCGACGGTGAGCCCGCCGAACGGGTTGGCCGCGGGCCATTGCGGCACCCGCCCGGTCGACGGGCGGAGCCCGACGACGTTGCAGAAGCTCGCGGGGTTGCGCAGCGAGCCGCCCATGTCGCTGCCGTCGGCCAGCGCCACCATGCCGCAGGCCAGCGCCGCCGCCGAGCCGCCGCTGCTGCCGCCCGGGGTTTTGCCCAGGTCGTAGGGGTTGCGCGTTGCCCCGAATACCGCGTTGAATGTCTGCGACCCCGCGCCGAATTCCGGCAGGTTGGTCTTGCCGACGGTGACCGCCCCGGCGCGGCGCTGCCGTTCCACCACGATGCTGTCGCAGGCGGGAACGTTGTCTGCGAACACGTGGGAGCCGAAGGTGGTGCGCAGCCCCTTGGTCGAGAAGGAGTCCTTGTGCGCCACCGGCAGCCCGTGCAACGGGCCGAGGGGCTCGCCGCGGGCCTGCGCCGCATCGGCCGCGGCGGCGGCGATGAGGGCGTCCTCGGCGATCAGGGTGACGATGGCGTTGACCGCGGGGTTCCATGCGGCGATGCAGGCGAGGTGCGCCTCCATGGTTTCGCGGGCGCTGACGCGGCCGGAGCGGATGTCGGCCAAAATCGCGGTGGCGGGACGGCGGCAGAACGCCTGAATGTCGGAAGAGAGAGCGGCCATGATAAATTATCACATTGTAATAGTTTTTGTTGTAATATAAAATACTGGGCCGATGGGATGGAGTCAAGGCGCGGGCCGCCGCAGGCCCGTGCGCACGGGAGCCAGGGGAGGGGAGATGTCCGGTTCGTCGGAAGCGGGCGACGGGAAGAAGGACTTCCTGTTCGTCAATTCGGTCGCCAAGGCGGTGCAGGTGCTGGAAGCGTTCCGCGGCGCGGGGGAGTCGGCCAGCCTGACCGAACTCACGCACAAGACCGGCATGAGCCTGAGCGCGGTGCAGCGCTTCACCCACACCTGGGAGGTCCTCGGCTACCTGCAGAAGGATCCGCAAAGCCGCCGCTACCGCCTGACCGTGTCGGCGCTGGAGCTGGGCTATCTGTTCCTGTGCAGCAACCCTCTGGTGGCGCGGGCGATGCCGCACATGGTGATGGCGCACGAGCAGCACGGCCTGCCGATGAACCTGAGCCTGCTTTCGGGCAGCGACGTGATTTATATCGTGCGGCTGCCCCACCGCAGCCTCAGGTTCGTGGAAACCCTTCCCGGGCGGCGGGTGCCGGCCTTCTGCAACAGTGCGGGGCGCGCCTTCCTGTCGCACCTGCCCGACGACCGCATCGACGCAATTCTCGCCGAGCCGAAGATCGCCTTTACCGCCCATACCCTGACCAAACCGGCGGAATTGCGCGCCGAGATCGAAAAGGCGCGGGCGCAGGGGTATGCCTTCACCCGCGACCAGGTGCTGCCCGGACAGCTCGGCATCGGCAAGGTCGTCTACGACTCCCAGCGTCAGCCGATCGCCGCGATCAACATGGTGATGAGCAGCGACGAATGGACGGAAGAGCGGGTGGCGGAAGAACTGGTGCCGCAGCTGTTCCAGGTCGCCGCCGCGATTTCCGGGATCTAGCCTCCGGACGTGCCGCCGGAGAATCGCACCGCTTCCGTCCCGGAAAGATTGTCGACAATCGCCAATGGTGCTAGCCTGCGGCGCAAAGTGCTTCTTGCCGAGGGTACGCCATGAAAGCGACGCAGCCCAAACCCGTGGTCCGCCGGTCCATCGAAAACCGCGCCGCCGACAGCCTGCGGGAGTTCATCCTGTCGGGCCGGGTCAGGCCGGGGGAACGCCTCACCGAAATCGCGCTGGCCGGTCAGATCGGGGTGGCGCGCGCCACCCTGCGCACCGGCCTGCACCGTCTGGCGGGGGAGGGAATCGTCGTGCAGGTTCCCTATACCGGCTGGCATGTGACGGAGTTGACGGAAACCGACGTCTGGGAGCTGTGGACCCTGCGCGCGGGACTGGAAAGCCTCGCCGCGCGCCTCGCCGCGCAGTCCGGCGACGCGGCGGCGCGCGCCGCCGTGGCGCGCGCCTATGAGGCGCTGCTCGCGGCCTGCGCCAAGGGCGGGCTGAAGCAGGTCAACGCCTGCGACTTCGCCCTGCATCGCAGCATCGTCGAGGCCGCCGGGCATGTCCGCCTCGCCGGGCAGTACCGCCTGGTCGAGCAGCAGGTCCGCCTGTTCATCGCCACCAGCAACACCCGCGTTGCCGAGGGCATGGACGACATCGCCGCGCAGCATCGCCC
>JBFWJB010000298.1:0-3823 GCA_050253435.1 Rhodospirillaceae bacterium | reverse complement strand
ATCAGCGCCTCGCCGAGGGTCTTGCCGGGGGCGAAGGGGGCGGCGTCGGTCCAGGCGAGGCCGCTTTTCTCGACGATCTTGCGCACCAGGGAGAAGCCGTTGGAGTGCACGCCGGAGGAGGCGAGGCCGAGCACCGCGTCGCCCGCTTCGATGGTGCGGCCGGTGAGGATGTTCGCGCGTTCCGCCGCGCCGACGCAGAACCCGGCGAGGTCGTAGTCGCCTTTCGCGTACATGCCCGGCATTTCCGCGGTTTCGCCGCCGATGAGGGCGCAGCCCGCCTGGCGGCAGCCCTCGGCGATGCCCGCGACGATGGCGCGCCCGGCCGCGACCGAAAGGTGCCCGGTGGCGAAATAGTCGAGGAAGAGCAAGGGCTCCGCGCCCTGCACCACGAGGTCGTTGGCGCACATCGCGACGAGGTCGATGCCGACGAAGTCGTGGATGCCGGTTTCGATGGCGACTTTCAGCTTGGTGCCGACGCCGTCGGTGGAGGAGACCAGGATCGGGTCTTCGAACCCGGCGGCGCGCAGGTCGAACAGCGCGCCGAAGCCGCCGAGTTCGGTGTCCGCGCCGGGGCGCATGGTGCTGCGCGCCAGGGGCTTGATCGCTTCGACGAGGGCGTCGCCGGCATCGATATCGACGCCCGCGTCGCGGTAGCTGAGGCCGGGATTGTTCCGGTCGCTCTCGGGAAAACTGGAAATGGCCGCCTCTTTTGCTAGAGTGGTGTCGCGCCCGCGGCGGGAAGCCCGGCGGGCGGAGTTGAACCATACGGTTTCCGGCGTCTTTTGCAAAGACGCTCGCGAAGGGATTCCTCCATCAGGGACGGACATGACGGTGTCAGGCGTAAGAAGGTGGGCGTGCGTGCGTGCGCTCCTGGCTGTGGTTTTCGGGGTTGCGGTGATGCTGGCGGGCGGCGGCGCGGCGTGGGCGGACGCCTTCACCGTCGGCGGCGTGCCGGTGGACGTGCGCGCCGCCTCGGCGGCCAAGGCGCGCGAACAGGCGCTGCAGCAGGGGCAGGTTGCGGCCTATCACCGGCTGCTCGCCGCCATCGTCACCGATGCCGACCGCGCCCGCCTGCCGGAGCTTGCGGCCGACGCCGTGGAGTCCCTGGTGTCCGACTTTTCGGTGGCGGATGAGAAAGCCTCCGCCACCCGCTACATCGCCAGCCTGACCGTGCACTTCGACCCGGAGCGGGTGGGGGCCTTCCTCCGCGCCAATGGCGTCGCCATGGTGCGCGGCAGCGACGAGACGGTGGTGCTGCTCGGCGTTTACCGCGCCGCCCCCGACGAACCGCCGCAGCTCTGGGAGGAAACCAACCCGTGGCGGCCGCTGCTGGCGCAGACCGCGGTGTCGCGCGGCCTGTTTCCCGTCGCGGTGCCGCTCGGCGACATGCTGGACGCCGCGCAGGTGACGGCGGAGAAGGCGCTGGCGCTCGACGTCGAGGCGATGGACGCGCTGCTCGCCCGCTACGGCGCGGATGCGGTGATCGTCGCCTTCGCCGAGGTCAAGCCGGGCGAGGGCGCGCACCTCACCCTGAAGCGGTATCCCCGGCCGCTGCCCGCGATGCTGAGCGAGCTGTCCTCGCCGATCGCCGACGACCCGGCGGCGGCGCTGGGCGACCTTGCCGCGCACGCGGTGCTGGCGGTGGCGCGCGGCGCCAAGCCGCCGGTCTCCGGCACCATGGTGGGCGAGGCCGATTCCCTCGCCATCCTGGTTCCCGTCGCCTCGCTCGCCGACTGGGTGCGGGTGGACCGCACCCTGCGCGCCCTGCCGGGGGTGAAGGGGGTGCTGCTGCGCGCCGCGCGCATCGACGTGGTGCAGGCCGCCCTGCAATACACCGGCGACGCCGACGCCCTGCGCGCCGCGATTTCCCGCGTCGGCTTCTCGGTCGCGGTGCGCGACGGCTATTGGGAAGTCACGCCCGCGCCGGAACCGGCGACGCCGCCGCTGCAATAGGAGGCCGCACGTGATCCGCCGCAGCACTTTACGGGGATGGGTGATCGCCTTCGCGGCATTCTTCGCCGCGCTCTACCTGTTGCGCGGCATGCTGTTGCCGTTCGTCACCGGGCTTGCCTTCGCCTACTTCCTCGACCCGCTCGCCGACCGCCTGGAACGCATGGGGATGAAGCGCACCCCCGCCGTGGTGCTGATCATCTTTTCGGTGATGACGGTGATCGTCAGCCTGCTGGTGGTGCTGATCCCGGTCATCCAGGTGCAGGTGATGAGCCTCATCGAGAACGGTCCGGGCTATGCCGACCGCGCCTGGCAGGTGATCCGCCCGCACGTGTTCTGGGTGCTCGACCATCTGCCCGAGGATCAGGTGAAATCGGTGGAGAACGCGGCGGGCAGCTATGCGGGCAACCTGGTCAACTGGTCCGGGGGGCTGGCGCGCGGCATCCTCTCGCGCGGCTTCGCGGTGGTCAGCGTGCTGTCGTTCTGCATCGTCACGCCGGTGGTCACCTTCTACCTGCTGCGCGACTGGGACCGCATGATGTCGCGCATCGACGGCTGGCTGCCGCGCGAGCATGCGCGCACCATCCGCGCCATGGCGCACGATATCGACCTCACCCTGTCCGGCTTCCTGCGCGGCCAGGCCACGGTCTGCCTGGCGCTCGCCGCCTACTATGGCCTCGCCCTTTCCGTCGCCGGGCTGGAGGCCGGACTGCTGGTCGGCATCGGCACCGGGTTCTTCTCGTTCATCCCCTACGTCGGCGGTATCGCCGGGTTCGTCGTCGGCGTCATCCTCGCCCTGGTGCAGTTCACCGACTGGCCGTCGATCCTCGGCGTCGTCGCGGTGTTCTGCGGCGGCCAGTTCCTCGAAGGCTATGTGCTGGTGCCGCGCCTCGTCGGCAACAAGGTCGGCCTGCACCCGGTGTGGGTGCTGTTCGCCCTGTTCGCCGGGGCCTCGCTGTTCGGCTTCCTCGGCATCCTCGTGGCGCTGCCGGTGGCGGCGGTGATCGGCGTGCTGACGCGCTATGCCCTGCGCCGCTATCTGGTGAGCGAAGTCTACCGCGGAGAGACCGGCGGCGATGCGTGAGCCGCCCTCCCAATACGTGCTGGACCTGCCGCACCGGCCCGCCCTCGGCGGGCAGGACTTCTGGGTTTCCGACTGCCACGCCGAGGTGATGGCCTGGCTCGACGCATGGCCGGACTGGCCCGCGCCCGCCCTCGTCGTCACCGGCCCGCCGTGCGCGGGCAAGACCCATATCGCGCGGATGTTCGCCCAGGCGAGCGGCGCCGCCGTGATGGCCGCCGTGGACCTCGCCGCCGCGGGGGAGCGCCTGCCCGCGCCCGGCGCGCGCGCCCTGGTGGTGGAGGATATCGACCGCGACCCGCCGGAAGAGGCGCTTTTCCACCTGTTCAACCGCGCCCGCGAAACCGCGACCTTGCTGCTGTTCACCAGCCGCACCCCGCCGCCCGCCATTCCGCTAGCGCTGGCCGACTGGCGCTCGCGCCTGCTCACCTGCCCGGTGGCGCACATCGGCCGCCCCGACGACCGCCTGATGACCGCGGTGCTGGTCAAACTCTTCCACGACCGCCAGCTCAGCGTCGGCGAGGCGGAAATCGCCTTCCTCCTCACCCACATGGAACGCGCCATCGCCGCCGCCGAGGCGGTGGTCGCCGAGGCCGACCGCCGCGCGCTGGCGCTCAAGCGCCGCGTCACCGTGGCGCTGCTGCGGGAAACCCTGGAAGGCTTCGGCGGGGCGGAAAACTAAAACTTTGCGGAGGGACTCGGTCCCTCCGCACCTCCCATAACTTTTAGTTTGGGGCTGTCCTAGCTAAGGGCTCTGATTGAGCTAGGATGGCAGGATGTACGAACGGCGAA
>JBFWJB010000297.1:0-3839 GCA_050253435.1 Rhodospirillaceae bacterium | reverse complement strand
AGAAGCCCGCGGCCTCGGACTCCGCATTGGCGATGTCGGAGAAGGTGGCGGTGCCCTTGTCCGCGGCGACCACGAGGTAAGGGTCGTCGCCGTCGTGGCGCACCACGTCCCTGGGCGGTACCACCTTGCCGCCGACGAGATTGTCGGTCAGGCCCAGCAGCGCCCGCATGAACAGCTTGTAGCACTCCACGCCTTCCTTCTGGAACGCTTCGCGCCCGCCTTCCGCCGGGGGCCGCTTGACCAAAAAGCCGCCCTTGGCGCCCACCGGCACGATCACCGCGTTCTTCACCATCTGCGCCTTGATCAGGCCGAGGATTTCGGTGCGGTAGTCTTCCGGCCGATCGGACCAGCGGATGCCGCCGCGCGCCACCGGCCCGCCGCGCAGGTGCACGGCTTCCAGGCGCGGCGAATAGACGAACACCTCCACCCAGGGCCGGGGTTTCGGCAGGTCGATGATCTCGCGGCTCGCCAGCTTGAAGGCCAGGGTCGGCTTCACCGAACCGTCCGCCTCGGTCTGGTAGTAGTTGGTGCGGATGGTGGCGTGCACCAGGTTGAGGAAACGCCGCAGGATGCGGTCGTGATCGGCGTTTTCGATGGCGTCCAGCTCCTGGGCGATCGCCGCCTCCAGGCGGGTGCTCTCCGCCTCGCGGGTTTCCACGTTGTGGAAGGGATCGTTACGGATGTGGAAGAGATCGATGATATGCCGCGTCACCGCTGCGTTTTCCAGCAGCGCATCGGCCATGTACGCCTGCGAGAAGGAGAACCGCACCTGCCGCAGATAGCGTCCATAGGCGCGCAGCACCGTGACCTCGCGCGCCGTCAACCCGGCGCCGATGACCAGACGGTTGTAGCCGTCGCTTTCCATCTCGCCGTTCCAGACGCGGGCCAGCGCCTCCTGGAAGGGGCGGCGCACCGCGGCGATATCCACCGCGCCGCCGTGCGCGGCGCGCATGCCGAAGTCGTGAATCCACACGTTGGCGCCGCCTTCCTCCGCCGCGCCGCCGCCGACCTTGATCGCATGGGGAATTTCCTCCATCACCTTGAGGCCCATGTTCTCCAGCATCGGCAGGATATCGCACAGCGGCACCGCGCGGCCGCCGCGGTAGACTTTCAGGCGGATCTCCGTTTCCGAAGCTTCGAGCGGCCGGTAGAGGTTCATCCCCAATTCGCCGGAGGCGAGGATTTCCTCCACCCGCTCGATGTCGTAGACCGCGGCCTCGGCATCGAAGTGCTCGGTGTAGTTGGTGGGGAAGGCGCGGCCATAGCGGCGGTGCAGGTTGGCCGCCCGCTCCTCGCCGAGGCCGCGCACCAGGGCGTCGCGCAGCCGGTCGTCCCAGGCGCGCGCCACGGCGGCGATGCGCGCCTCCACCTCGCGAGCGTCGAACACCGGCACCGCGCCGGGCCGGGTGCGCACGATGACATGCAGGCGCGCAAGCGGCGCATCGGCGATCTGGGTGTAGTAGGAAAGGATGGTGCCGTCGAACGCCTTGGCCAGGATATCCTGGATCGCGTGTCTCAATGCGGTATCGAAACGATCTCGCGGCACGTACACCAGGCACGAGATAAAGCGTTCGAAATCGTCCGCGCGGACGAACAGCGCGGCGCGGCGGCGCTCATGCAGTTGCAGAATCCCCACCGCGACGCGGCCGAGATGGTCCTCCGACGACTGGAACAGCTCGTCACGCGGCAGATTTTCCAGGATGGAGAGCAGCTTCTTGCCGTCGTGGCCCTTGCGTTTATACCCCGCCGCAGCGATCACCCGGGTGATCTTGCCGTGCAGCATCGGCACCGCGAGCGGCGAGTTGGTATAGACGTCGGCGGTGAACAGGCCGACGAACAGCCACACTCCGATGACGTGGCCTTCCGCGTTGCGGCGCTTCACCACGATGGCGTCCATCGCCACCGGGCGGTGCACGGTGGAGCGGCGGTTGCTCTTGGTCACCTGGACCGAGGGCCCCTCGTCGCCGAAGATGCGGCTTTCCACCTGGCCCGCGGCGTTGGTCTGCAGCTCGTCGAAGACGCGCCGCTCCGGATCGCGCAGCACGCCGAGGCCGGAGTCCGGGTCGAGCTTGAGCGCGGGCGCGCCGCCCTTGCCGACGGCGTGATAGACCCGCGCGCCGAGCATGGTGAAGTGGTGCTGGCGCAGCCACTCCAGGAAGGCGCGGCATTCCAGCGGGTCGTCCCCGCCCTCGGGGAAGCCCTCGGCCAGCGCCTCGTCGATGCGGCCGCGCATCGCCTCCCAGTCTTCCACCGCGGCGCGCACGTCGGACAGCGTCGCCGCAAGCTCCGTGGCGATGCGCTCCAGCATCGCGGCGTCGCTCTGCCGCGTCACCTCCAGGTGCATCACCGATTCGGCCTGCCCCTGTCCGCCGTCGCCCGCATCCGCCGGCAGCAGTGCGGCGAGCGCGCCCTTGGCATCGCGCTCCACCGCCACCACCGGGTGGATCAGCACGAGAGTCTCCAGGCCCAGGTCGGTCAGCGTGCCGGTCACCGAATCCACCAAGAACGGCATGTCGTCGTTCACCACCTCGATCACGGTGTGCTCGCACGACCAGCCGTTCTCCGCATGCGACGGGTTGAACACCCGCAGCAGCACCTCGCCGGGGCGGCGCTTCTGCGCCAGGCCCCAGGCCGACCGCCCCGAACCGTAAAGGTACTCCAACGGCTTGCCGAGCACGTCGCCCGGCGGCACGGTGCGGTAGAACTGGCCGATGAACTCGGCCACCGCATCGATTTCCTTGGGGGGTGTATGCGCCGCTTGCATTTTGTGCCGCGCATGCGCGACGATCTCGGCCACCATGGTTTCGCAGCCGACCGACAGGACAGGACCCATTTTTTCGTATCCTTGCCTTTTTTACAGCGTTGTTCCTCGCCGTTAATAGGCTAGGCATTCCCTGCGGTTTTGCAACGGCTTAAGTGCGCATTTTCGGGAAAGGATCAAACCGTGCTGGAAATCTCCGGACTGTGCGCGGGATACGGCGCGGTGCAGGTGCTGTTCGGCCTCTCCCTTGCCGTCGGCGGCGGCGAGGCGGTGGCCCTGATCGGCCGCAACGGCGCGGGCAAATCCACCACCCTGAAATCGGTGATGGGGCTCACCGACATCACCGCTGGCGAGATTCGTTTCGAAGGCGAAAATATCACCCGGTGGCCGCCCCACGCCGCGGCGCGCGCCGGGCTCGGCTGGGTGCCGGAGGACCGCCGGGTGTTCGCCAGCCTCACCGTGTGGGAGAACCTCGATGTCGGCCGCCGCGCCCCCCGCCCCGAAACCCCGGCGTGGGACGAAGACCGCGTGCTCGCCGTCTTCCCCCACCTCAAAACCCTGCTCAAGCGCGACGCCGGGCTGCTCTCCGGCGGAGAACAGCAGATGCTCACCGTTGCCCGCACCTTGATGGGCCAGCCGCGCATGCTGCTGCTCGACGAACCCTCCGAAGGCATCGCCCCCAAGGCGGTGGAAGACCTCGCCGAAGCGCTCGCCGAAATCAAGGCCGCCGGCGTCGGCATCCTGCTCTCCGAACAGAACCGCAGCTTCGCCGCCGCACTCGCCGACCGCGCCGTGCTCTTGGACCGTGGCCGCGTCACCGGAGAAGGCCGCCTCGCCGACCTGATCGCCGAAGGCACCCAACTCGCCGCCTGCCTCGGGGTGTAACACCAGGCCGGGCTCCGCCCGGACCCGCAAAGGGCCGGAAGGCCCTTTGATCCCATATGTTTTTTCTTGGGGCTGTCCCAGATAACTCTGGATCGGAGTTATCATGGGAGGCATGCGGAAGAGCCGTCTGAGCCATTACAAACAGGATCGTCTGATCGAGCATTTCGTGGCCGGGACGACGGCGCGCACGGCG
>JBFWJB010000296.1:0-3864 GCA_050253435.1 Rhodospirillaceae bacterium | reverse complement strand
GAGGTATTGTCCCAGAAGGTCCATGGCTGCCCCCCTCTCGATCACGCGCGGCGCGGGGACGGCCCCCGCGCCGCGCCGCAGATGATCTCAGCGGCCGGCGAGCTTGCGCTTGCCCGCGGCGTATTCGCTGTCTTCCCACAGCACCCACTTGCCGTCCTGCACCACGTACTTGGTGATCGCGGCGACGGTGTTCTGGCCGTGGTCGTCGAAGCTGATCGGGCCGGTGATGCTGTCCTTGTCCTTCACCTTGGCGAGGTAGGCGGTGACCTTCTTGCGGTCGGGGCCCACCGCCTCGATGGCGTCGAGCATCAGGGTGGTGGCGGCGAAGGAGAACGCGCCGTAGGCATCCGGGCCCTGGTCGAACTTCGCCTTGTCGTACTGCTCCATGAAGTACTTGCCGCCCGGCAGCTTCTCCACCGGCGCGCCTTCGCGCAGGGCGATGATGCCCTCGGAGAGCTTGGGATCCAGGCCCTCGAGGAAGGCGGTGGACACGATGCCGGAAACCCCCTCGAACTGCGCCTTGATGCCCAGCTTGTCCATCTGCTGGCGGATGCGCACGCCGAGCGGGGTCAGCCCGCCGAAGTAGATGACGTCGGGCTTCAGCTCCTTCGCCTTGGTCAGCTCGGCGGTGAAGTCCTGCTGGTCGGCGGTGACGCCGAAGGTGGCGAGAATCTTGCCGCCCTTCTCCTTCAGGAACTTGGAGAAGTAGGCGTTGTGGCCTTTGCCGTAGTCGGTGGTGTCGTGCAGGATCACCCAGGTCTTGAAGCCCTGCTTGGTCATGAAGTCGGCGGCGACTTCGTTCTGGTTGACCATGGTGCCGTTGACGCGGTGGATTTCCTTATAGTCGTTGCCGTAGGTGATGTCGGGCAGCACCGCGCCCCAGACGATCATCGGCAGGCCGAACTTGTGGTAGACGTCCACCGTGCTCATCGCCACGGCGGAGCAGTAGTGCGCAATCGCGCCGACGATCTTGCGGTCGGAGGCCGCCTTGGTCGCCACCTGCACGCCGACGTTGGGCTTGCATTCGTCGTCCTGGCTGAACAGCTCGTAGGCGTACTTGGCCTTGGGGTCCTTGTTGCGGATCATCACCGCCAGCTCGGCGGAGTTGCGTCCGCCGACGCCGATCGAGGCGTTACCGCCGGAGAGCGGGCCGATGAAGGCGATCTTGACCTTGTCTTTCGCAAACGCGCCGCCCAAAGGGGCCGCCGCCAGCGCCGCGGACAAAAGCGCGCCGACGCTGAAACGCAGGATGGTTTTCATACAGGAGCTCCTCTGTTTCCCAGCGCCGGGCAAGCTTCGCCTGGCAGGGGTTTCCGACATCAGAGTGACAGAGGAAAAGCAGAATTCAAGCGACTTGAATGGATTTTTGCGAACTTTTTGGGCGTGACCAAAAAAGCGTCACACGCGCCTCGAATCCGGGCAAAACCCAAGGCTCCGTAAGGCGCGCGCGCCGGGGGCGACTCCGCGTGAGGGCCGCCTGCCCGGGGGAACCTGCCTAGTAGGTGGGCGGGGTGTTGACCCACAGCACGCGGGCCGGAACCTCCCCCAGATTGCGGTAGGAGTGCGGCCGCTCGGAGCGGAAATAGAACGAATCGCCGTGCCCGATGGTCACCGTCTCGCCGTCCACGGTCAGTTCCAGGGATCCCTCCAGCACGTAGCCGAACTCCTCGCCGACATGGCTGGTCGGCCCCGCCGAGGAGCCGCCGGGATTGACCGTGTGGATGTTCGCCTCCAGCATCACGCCCTCGCCGCGCGGCACCAGAAGCTCCAGCATCACGCTCGGCAACGGGCCCGCCCGGCCGACGTTCACCTTGGGGCGGGACCCGGCGCGGTGCACCATGCGCTCCGCCGCATCCGCCGCGCCGAACAGGCCGAGAATGCTCACATCCAGCGCGCCGACGATGCGGCGCAGCAAATTCAGCGAAGGAATGACGCTGCCGGTCTCGATCTTCGACAGCATGCTCTCGGAACACCCGGCCGCGGCGGCCAGGTCCTTCAGCCGCATGCCGCGCATGCGCCGCGCATGACGCAACTCCATGCCCAGCTGCTCCGACGTGTGGGGCAGGCTGAAATCCGGCGAATCGGGGAGATTCTGCGCTTCGGACATCGGCGGGTTCCGGGATGCGCGGCAACCGCACGCCCGAAAGCGACGCGTCGCGGCGGACGAAGGCTGGTGCCGGTGGAGTGATTCGAACACTCGACCTACTGATTACGAATCAGTTGCTCTACCCCTGAGCTACACCGGCAGCCTTCCACGAAGGCCGGAAAGATACGGACATTTTCCCGAATTGGCAAGGGGTCCAAAAAAACCAAAACGTTGCGAGGGGACTCGGTCCCCACGCGCACCCCAAAACATCCGGTTTTTTCGCGCAGCGCCAAAAAGCCTGCCGCCGATGCAGCAGGTGTTGATCGCCGCTACGCGGCAAAAAAACCAAGTTATGGGAGGTGCGGAGGGACGAGTCCCTCCGCAAAGTTTTGGTTTTACCCCGCCGCCAGCGCCGCAGCCGCGCGTTCGATCCATTCGCGCTGGGTGCCGGGGTCCGCGCCCTCGGCGGCGAGCACGCGGGCCATGGTCAGCGCGGCGCGGCCCGCGGTTTTCGCCGTGGCGTCGGGGCCGAGGATGGGGGCGAGCGCGGCGTGCGCATCGGCGAAGGCCTCGGCGCGCAGGCAGGCCTCGGCCAGCGCGAGGCGGCTTTCCGGGTGGTCCGGATTGGCGGAGACGAGTTCGCGCACGCGCTTGACCTGCTGCGCCGCGTCTTCCTCCCGCCAGAGGTCGAGCCAGGCGGCAAGCAGCTTCGGCGAGGGGGTGCGCGCCCACTGTTTGGCGATCACCTCGGCGGCCTTCTTGCCGCGGTTTTCCACGGCGTGGATCTGCGCCAGGGCGAGCGCCGCGGCGGTGCTGTCCGGCGCGGCGTCCAGCGCCTCGCGGGCGAGCTTCGCCGCATCGGAAAGGCGGCCCTCGGCGCGCGCCGCCTCGGCGCGGGAGAGGGTGAGGCGCGCGGATTCCTCCGCCGCGAGGGAGGCGTCGAAGCCGCCCTTCTTGCGCGCCTTGGCCAGGGTTTCCTGCGCCGCGTCGAGAAGCCCGGCCTCGATCTGCGCGGCGTAGAGGGCGCGCGCCGCCCACGCCGCGCCGGGGGCGCGGGCGAAGGCGCGGGAGGCGAGGTCGAGCGCCCGCGGGTCGGAAGCGGGCATTGCGGCCAGCAGGCCGCGCAGCCCGGCGAGTTCGGTTTCCGGGGTTTCCAGCAACGCCTCGTAATGCGGCCGGGCGGCGGCGGCATCGCCCTTTTCGGTTTCGATCTGCGCGGCGATGAGGTGGGCGAGCTGCGGATTGGCCAGCGCCTTGTCGGCGTCCTTGAGGCAGCGGCGCGCCGCCTCGGCCTCGCCGCCGGCAAGCGCGGTGACCGCCCCGGCGAGCGCGGCGGTGCCCTTGACCTGCCGCTTCTCGCGGGAGCGGCGGGCGAAGCGCCCGGGCAGCGACAGAAAGCCGCCGACGAAGCGCATCAGCACCGTGGCGGCGGCGGCAAGCAGCAGCACCGCGAACGCGAGCACCGGCACCGTGGTGTCGAGCCGCCAGGAGAGCCAATGCACCGTCACCCCGCCGGGATGGTCGGCCATCCAGACCGCGCCGCCGACCAGGGCGGCGACCGCGATCAGGTATCCCAGGATACGGATCATCGCCTCAGCCCCCCTTCTTCCGGTTCTCGGCGGGCGCGTTCTGCATCGCGCTGGCCGCAACGCGGGCGAGCGCGTCGGAGGTGAGGGTGGAGAGCGCGGCGTCGAGGGCGACGCGGGCCTCGGCGCGGGCGATCCAGGGCTTCATCACCGCGGCGGCGGAGGCCGCCTCGATACCCTTGAGCTCCTTCA
>JBFWJB010000295.1:0-3871 GCA_050253435.1 Rhodospirillaceae bacterium | reverse complement strand
TTCCGGAAGCGCCGGGCCTCTCTCCGGCGGCGGGGCGGTTTTCCCCGCCGGTGTCGCGGTCACTTCATGTGGAAAATTCTGTCGCACAGAATTCAGGGGTGGCCATGAAAGTCGATGCATCGTATCTTTGCCGGGCAATGCGGTATCGATGCATTGCGATCTGGCATCGTCCCTGTCCTCGCTCCGAGCGATTAGACAGGGAAGTCGGGGACAAGTCCGGGAATTTATTTCGCGGATTTCAGATACTGGCAAGTCTGTGGATGTAATTCTCAGCTGATGTTGGGAATTTTGCGCCCATTATCCGTTGGGACTTTAATGGATTTGCCGCCCCGTCGCCGGTTTCGTGCCAGCGAGACCGGTGCCTTTCGATGCTCCACCGTTGGAGCCACGCGACGCTTCCGCCCCACCGGGCGGCGGCGCGGTTCCAATTGAGGACGACCAATACCATCGAAGGAGAGCATCACATGAGTTTTCGCACGATCCTTTCCGCCGCGGCCTTGGGAGGCGCCAGTCTGCTGCCGCTCTCCGCTTTTGCCGCGCCGACCTGCGAAATCGACCGGCCGGTGGTCTTCGCCGGGTTGGACTGGGATTCCAACGCATTCCATAACGGGGTGGCGCGTTTCATCCTGGAGAAGGGTTACGGCTGCAAAACCGAGGCGATTCCCGGCAGCACCATTCCGCTGTTGAACGGCATGGTGCGCGGCGACATCGACATCACCATGGAACAATGGGTCGATCTCGTCCGCGAATCTTGGGACAAGGCTGCAGCGGCGGGCAAGGTGGAACTGGTCGGGGTCAACTTCCCCGATGCGGTGCAGGGCTGGTTCGTCCCGCGTTATCTGGTGGAGGGCCCGAACGCCAAGGCCAAGGGCCTGAAGTCGGTGTTCGACCTGCCGAAGTACAAAGAGGTCTTCAAGGATCCCGAAGAGCCGAGCAAGGGCCGTTTCTACAACGGCATCGCGGGCTGGGGCGGCGAGGTGGTGAGCACCAAGAAGCTGCACGCTTACGGACTGGAAGACGATTTCACCAACTTCCGCCCGGGAACCGGCGCGGCGCTCGCCACGGCGATCGCCTCGGCGTATGCGCGTAAGAGGCCTATCCTTTACTACTACTGGGGGCCGACGTGGGTGCTGGGCAAGTACGACGGCGTGATGCTGGAGGAACCTCCCTACGACAAGGCGACCTGGGACAAGATGAACGCCGAAAAGATGCCCGAGAAGGCGACGGCTTTTCCGCTGATGAAAATCTATACCGCGGTGAATAGCGAATTCGGCAAGAAGGCCCCGAAGATCAAGGCGTTCCTTGCCAAATACCGCACCAGCAACGCCCTGATTTCCAAGGCGCTGGTCGAGATGCGTGAATACGAAGGGAGCAGCACCGATGCCGCGCCGGCGGCTGCCCGGAATTTTCTTAAGACGCGGGAGGACCTGTGGACGAAATGGGTTCCCGCCGACGTTGCGGAACGGGTGAAGGCGGCTCTGCCCTAAGCCCGAGCGAGAAATGCGACCGTCCGCGTCCCTGTCGGATGCGGGCGGTTTCGGCGCAAACAACACTAATGGAAAGCGCATGGATATCTTTATCAACTTTGGCCCCGACCTCGCTGCTGCGGTGAACCAGGCGATCGACTGGATGGTGGTCACCTACGGCGACGGGTTCGAAAGTTTTTCCAACGGGGTGCTCACCATTCTGGTGGCACTGGAGCATGGGTTGCGCGCCCTGCCGCCGTGGCTGCTGATCGTCGGTATCGGCGTCATCACCTTCCTCGCCTCCCGGCGCTGGGTCCTGAGCCTCGGCCTCTCCGCCGCGACCTACGGCATCGGCTGCCTCGGCGTGTGGGGACAGGCGATGCAGACCGTTGCGATCATGAGCGTTGCGGTGGGGATTTCGGTGCTTCTCGGCCTGCCGGTCGGCGTGGCGATGTCGCGTTCCCCGCGGCTGCGCGCGATCCTTTTGCCGCTCCTCGACCTGATGCAGACCATCCCGAGCTTCGTCTATCTGATTCCCGCAGCAATGCTGTTCGGCCTCGGCAAGGTGCCGGCGATTCTCGCCACGGTGATCTATGCCATGCCGCCCCTGGTGCGCCTGACCGACCTCGGCATTCGTCTGGTCGATGCCGAAGTGATGGAGGCCGCCCGCGCCTTCGGCGCGACGCGCTGGCAGATGCTGCGCGGCGTGCAGCTGCCGCTGGCGCTGCCCAACATCATGCAGGGGATCAACCAGACCCTGATGATGGCGCTGGCCATGGTGGTGATCGCCTCGATGATCGGCGCGCGCGGCCTGGGCGAGGCGGTGCTTCTCGGCCTGCAACGCAACGACAGCGGCCAGGGCGCCATCGGCGGCATCGCCATCGTCGCGCTCGCCATCGTCTTCGATCGCATCACCCAGGCCCTGGGCATGCGGCTGCAACGGCACCGCGCGCGCTGAGACGCGCGGCATCAAGAAAAACAAGGAAAGAGGACCGCCGCACATGGCGCTGATCGAAGTTAGAAACGTTTCCAAAATCTTCGGGCCCCGCCCGAAAAGCGTTCTGCCGCTGCTCGAGGCGGGACGCAGCAAGACCGAAATCCTTGCCGAGACCGGCCACGGCGTCGGCCTGCGCAACATCAACCTGGATATCGAGGAAGGGCAGATCTTCGTGGTGATGGGGCTTTCCGGTTCCGGCAAGTCCACCCTGATCCGCCACCTCAACCGCCTGATCGACCCCACGGCGGGGGAGATTTTCTACGAGGGAGAGGACATCCTCGGCTACGACAAGGACCAGCTGATCGCCTTCCGCCGCAAGAAAATGAGCATGGTGTTCCAGCGCTTCGGCCTGATGCCGCACTGGACGGTGCTGGAAAACGTCGCCTTCGGCCTCAAGGTGCAGGGTGTGCCGCGCGCGGTGCGCCGCGAGCGCGGCGCCGAATGGCTGGATGCGGTGGGCCTGGCGGGCTATGAGGACAGCTATCCCGAGGAGCTTTCCGGCGGCATGCAGCAGCGCGTCGGCCTCGCCCGCGCGCTGTGCACCGATGCCGAGGTGCTGCTGATGGACGAGGCGTTCAGCGCCCTCGATCCGCTGATCCGCTCCGAGATGCAGGACCAGCTCACCGCCCTGCAGGCGCGCCTGCACAAGACCATCGTGTTCATCACCCACGACCTCGACGAGGCGCTGCGCCTCGGCGACATGATCGCCATCCTCAAGGACGGCGAGCTGGTGCAGGCCGGGCCGCCCGCGGAAATTTTGCTGCGTCCCGCCGACGCTTATGTCGAATCCTTCGTCCGCGACGTCAACCGGGTGCGCGTGCTCACCGCCGACACGGTGATGAAGCCGCCGCGCCTGCGCATCACCACCGAGAACCTCGACGATGCGCTGCGCCAGATGCGCGCGAGCCCGCACGACTTCGCCTACGTGAAAGTGCGGGACGGCGAGGAGGAGCGCTACGGCGTGGTGACGCAGGAGGCGCTGGAGGAGGCGCGGCGGTCGCACGCCAACCTGCGCGACATCATGTGCGAGCTGCCGTCGATTCAGCCCTCCACACCGGTGGAAGACATTCTGGCGGTGGCGTTGCAGGCGGATTTCCCGGTGCCGGTGATCAACGAGACGGGCGAGATCAAGGGCGTGGTGACCAAGAAGGCGGTGATCGGCGTGATCGCCGATCAGGCGGAGGCGCGCGCCGCGCGCGCCGAGGAAGCGCTGTCGTCGGAGGAAGAGACGCCCCCGGAGGAAGAGACGCCTGCGGAGAAAGAGCCACCGCAGCCGGCTTGAAAAAAGGCCCCGCCGCTGGGCAGAGACGGCGGGGCCATACGAGCGCACGCACGCGGTCAGGCGGTGCGCACGCCGTTCAAGAAGTTCTCGACGACGGTCTTCAGGCTCACCGCCTCGCCCGCGAGG
>JBFWJB010000294.1:0-3876 GCA_050253435.1 Rhodospirillaceae bacterium | reverse complement strand
CTTCGAGGACCTGGTGTCCTGGATGGTGGAGAACGCCCAATGCGACGCTTGATCCCCTTCCTCTCCGAGAAGCCGCAGCGCTCCACCCCCGCCAAGCGGGCGGCGGCGCGCAACGCGCGCATCTCGTGGCGGCGGCGGCTGTCCGCCGCGGGTCTGGCCGCCGCCCTGTCCGCCGGGCTGTCGCTCGCCGCCTTCGTCGCCGTCTCCGACAAGCCGATGCGCGCCTGGCGCGCCGCCGAGGCCGAGGCGCTGGCCTGGACGGCGCGGCGCGGCCTGGTGATCTCCGACATTCAGGCGGTGGGCCGCCAGCGCACCGGCGGCGGCGAACTGCTGCGCGCGCTCGGCGTCGGCCGCGCAACGCCGATTCTCGGCCTCGACCTGATGGATGCGAAGCGCCGCGTCGAATCCCTGCCCTGGGTGGCGCATGCGGAGGTGGAGCGCCTGCTGCCCCACACCCTGCGCATCGTGATTTCCGAGCGCGTGCCGGTGGCGATCTCGCAGACCGGCGGGCGCTCGGTGCTGATCGACGCCTCCGGCACCGAGATCGTGCCGGTCGGGGCCCAGGCCGCCGGGTTGCCCATCGTCACCGGCCGCGGCGCGCCGCAGGCGGTGGCCGGCCTGCTTGCCGAGATCGCCTCCTTCCCCGAGATCGCCGCCCGCGTCAAGGCGGCGATCCGGGTCGGCGACCGGCGCTGGGACCTCAGGCTCGACGCGGTGGAAGGCGGCATCGAGGTGCGCCTGCCGGAGACCGGCTCCGCCGCCGCGTGGGGCCGCCTCGCCGAACTCGACCGCAAGCACCGCCTGCTCTCCCGCGACGTGGCGCTGATCGATCTGCGCATGCCGGACCGCATGGTGGTGCGCCTCGCCAACGGCAAGACCCTGCCGCCGCCGGACCTCGGGCAAAGCCGCAAGGGAGGGCGCAGCGCATGAGCGAATCCGCACGCCGCGACATCCTCGCCGCCCTCGACGTCGGCTCCACCAAAGTGACCTGCTTCATCGCCCAGGGCGAAGGCGACGACATGCGCCTCCTCGGCATCGGCACCTACCGCTCCACCGGCCTGCGCCACGGCGTGGTGGTGGACATGGACGCCACCGAAGCCGCGGTGGGCAACGCGGTGGACGCCGCGGAGCAGATGGCGGGCACCCGCGTCGAGCGGGTCATCCTCGGGGTTTCCGGGGCGCAGATCCGCTCGCACCGGGTGAAGGCCGAGGTCTCGGTGGCGGGCCACGCCATCCAGGCCGCCGACGTGGTGCGGGTGATCGACAGCGCCTCCTCCGCGCTGCGCGACGCCGAGGACAAGGCCGAGGTGGAAAGCGTGCCGGTGCACCGCATCCCGGTGGGCTTCGCGGTGGATGGCGGCGCCGGGGTGAAGGACCCTTCCGGAATGTTCGGCGAGACCCTGTCGGTGGACGTGCTGCTCGCCACCGCCGCGCCGGGGCCGGTGCGCAACCTGGAAACCGCGATCGAGCGGTGCCACCTGGGAGTGGAGTCCCTGGTGGTGTCGGCCTATGCCTCCGGGCTTGCGTGCCTGGTGGACGACGAGCGGGACCTCGGCGTCACGGTGATCGACATGGGCGGCGGCACCACCTCGGTGGCGGTGTTCCTGGAAGGCTACGTGGTGCATGTGGGCGTGCTGCCGATCGGCGGCCAGCACGTCACCAACGACATCGCCCGCGGGCTGTCCACCCCGGTCGCCTCCGCCGAACGGCTGAAAACCCTCTACGGCCACGCCCTGCACGCGCCCACCGCCGACCGCGAGATGCTGGACGTGCCCCTGATCGGCGAGGACGAGGACGGGCAGAGCAACCAGGTGCCGCGCTCGATGCTCACCCAGATCATCCGTCCGCGCCTGGAGGAAACCTTCGAACTGGTGCGCGAACACCTGGAGACCGCCGGCCTCTTCGCCGCCGCCGGGCGCCGTGTGGTGCTGACCGGCGGCGCGAGCCAGTTGAACGGCGCGCGCGACGTCGCCGCGGAAGTGCTGCAGCGCCAGGTGCGCCTCGGCCGCCCGATGGGCCTCAAGGGCATGGCGGACGCAGCCGCCGGGCCCGGCTTCGCGGCCTGCGCCGGACTTCTACGCTACGGCATGACGAGTTTGCCGTTCGACCGCGGGCTTGAGCGTTTCCGCAAGCCCTTCGCCACCGGCGAGTCCGGGTCGCCCCGCGCGCCCCGCCCCGCCAGCCGTCTAGGGAGATTGGGACAATGGTTTCGACAGAATTTCTGAACCCGCCGCCGGAAGAATCCGGGGCCATCTCCGGTCCCTCGACGACTCCCGGCACCACCGCGGCCGGCGCCCCGCCGTCCGCCGCACCCTTTCACGCAAGCCCCTTACCAGCAAGCACAGACGCGGAGACCAGCATGGCGATCAACCTCGGACTGCCCCAGGGAGAAGCCCCCTTGATGAAACCCCGGATTCTCGTGGTTGGCGTCGGCGGAGCCGGCGGCAACGCGGTCAACAACATGATCAGCTCGCAACTCGAAGGCGTCGAGTTCCTGGTCACCAACACCGACGCGCAGGCGCTCTCCACCTCGAAGAGCCCGAACACCATCCAGCTCGGCGCATCGGTGACCCAGGGCCTGGGCGCGGGCGCGCGCCCCGAGGTCGGCCGCCGCGCCGCCGAGGAAAGCCTGGAGGAAATCGTGAAGGCGCTGCAGGGCGCCAACATGGCCTTCATCACCGCGGGCATGGGCGGCGGCACCGGCACCGGCGCTGCGCCGGTGATCGCCTCCGCGGCGCGCGAGCTCGGCATCCTCACCATCGGCGTGATCACCAAGCCCTTCGACTTCGAGGGCGTCCACCGCCGCCGCCTCGCCGAGAAGGGCATCGAAGAGCTGGGGCAGTACGTCGACACCCTGATCGTCATCCCTAACCAGAATCTCTTCCGCGTGGCGACGGAAAAGACCACCTTCGCCGACGCCTTCAAGATGGCCGACGACGTTCTGCACTCCGGCGTGCGCAGCGTCACCGACCTGATGATCATGCCCGGCCTGATCAACCTCGATTTCGCCGACGTGCGCACCGTGATGGACGGCATGGGCAAGGCGATGATGGGCACCGGCGAGGCGGAAGGCGACGACCGCGGCGTGCGCGCCGCCGAGATGGCGATCTCCAACCCGCTTCTCGACGACACCTCGATGGCGGGCGCCAAGGGGGTTCTCATCAACATCACCGGCGGCCCGGACCTCGGCCTCTACGAGGCGGACGAGGCGGCCAACCGCATCCGCTCGGAGGTGGACGAAGACGCCAACATCATCTTCGGCTCCTGCTTCGACGAACGCCTGGCGGGCAAGATCCGCGTCTCGGTGGTCGCCACCGGCATCGGCGGCGCCACCGCCGCGCAGCGCCCGGAGGAACCCGCGGTGCGCATCACCGCACCGGTGACCCCTGCGCCGCTGCCGCCGACCCCGCCCTCGGGCGGCCCCAAGGGCCCGGCCCCGACGGTGGTAGGCCCGGCCTTCGACCCGCTCGGCCTGTCGCTGTTCGACCGTCCCGCCGCCGCCGCGCCCGCCGCGCCGGCGCCCGACGCCTTCATCCCCGCCGCGCCGGTAACGCCGGAGGACATCGCCCCCGCCGTGCCGACAAAACCGGCAGCGGAACCGGAAGCGGCGGCCGTGGAGCCGGAGCCCGAGGTGGAGGACAACGTGGTGCGGCCGCAGCGCCGTTTCCGCCTGTTCGGCGCCGCCGGCCACGGCCGCGCGGTCGAGACGCCGCTCTTCGGCACGCCGAGCCTTGCGCCGCGCGACGAGGCGGAAAAGCGCCTCGCCGCCGAGCCCGCCGACCGCCCGGACCTCACCGGCGCGCTCGACCCGCAGATCGACAACATTCCGGCGTTCCTGCGCCGTCAGGCCAACTGAACCGCCGGGGGTGTCCCCAC
>JBFWJB010000293.1:0-3908 GCA_050253435.1 Rhodospirillaceae bacterium | reverse complement strand
CGAGATGCCGTAGATGATGCCGAAGTTGATCGCCTTGGCGCGGCGGCGCAGCATCGGGTCCATGCCCTCGATCGGCACGCCGAACACCTGCGAGGCGGTGGCGGCGTGAATGTCCGCGCCGCCTTCAAAAGCCTCCTTAAGTGCCGCGACGTCGCCGACGTGGGCCATCAGGCGCAGTTCGATCTGCGAATAGTCGGCGGAAACCAGAAGGTTGCCCGGCGCGGCGATGAAGGCCTCGCGGATGCGGCGGCCCTCCTCGGTGCGGATCGGGATGTTCTGCAGGTTGGGGTCGGTGGAGGAGAGCCGCCCGGTGGAGGTGATGGTCTGGGCGAAGGTGGTGTGCACCCGCCCGGTTTTCGGGTTGATCTGGTTAACCAGGGCGTCGGCGTAGGTGGATTTCAGCTTCTGCAACTGCCGCCAGTCGAGCACGCGGGCGGGCAGGTCGTGTCCCTGCGCGGCCAGGTCGTCCAGCACTTCGGCATCGGTGGAGTAGGCCCCGGTCTTGCCGCTCTTGCGGCCGCCGGGGAGGCTCATCTTGTCGAAGAGAATCTCCCCCAACTGCTTCGGCGAGCCGAGGTTGAAGGCTTCTCCGGCCAGCGCGTGGACCTCTTTCTCCAGCGCCGCCATGCGGGTTTCGAAGTCGCGGCTCATCGCGGCGAGGGCCTTGTCGTCCACCGCCACGCCCGCTTCCTCCATGGCGAAGAGGATGGGCACCAGCGGCCGGTCGTAGCGCTCGTAGATCGCAACCCGCCGCTCCTGCAGCAGGCGCGGGCGCAGCAGCGCATGCAGGCGGAAGGTGACGTCCGCATCCTCGGCGGCATAGGCGAGCGCGGCGTCCAGCGGCACCTTGTCGAAGGTGATCTGGCTTTTGCCCTTGCCGCACACCTCGGAGAACGGGATGGTCTGATGCCCGAGGTGGAGAAGCGCCAGTTCGTCCATGCCGTGGCCGTGGGCCGCGCCGTCGAGCGCGTAGGACATCGCCATGGTGTCGTCGATGGGCGCGACGGGAAGGCCCTCGCCCGCCAGCACGTGCATGTCGAACTTGATGTTGTGGCCGATCTTGAGCACGCCCGCGTCGGCGAGCAGGGGCGCCAGAAGCGCCACGGCGCGCTCCACGGGAATCTGCCTCGGCACGGCGACGTGGGCGGAGCCGAAGTCGAAGCCGCCGTCCGCGGGCTCCGCCTCGATCAGGCCGTGGCGCAGCGGGATGTAGCAGGCCTCGCCGGGGGCGACGGCGAGCGACACCCCGACGAGGCGCGCGGTCATCGGGTCGAGGCCGGTGGTCTCGGTGTCCACCGCGACGCGGCCGAGGTCGGCGGCGCGGGCGATCCAGCGGGCGAGCGCCATCTCGTCGGCGAC
This sequence comes from Rhodospirillaceae bacterium, assembly GCA_050253435.1. Classification (GTDB taxonomy): domain Bacteria; phylum Pseudomonadota; class Alphaproteobacteria; order Rhodospirillales; family Rhodospirillaceae; genus Oleispirillum. The sequence goes on along the minus strand of JBFWJB010000293.1, from coordinate 2,549 downwards.
CAGCTCGTAGCCCGCGCGGTCCACCGGAGACGGCGGCGGCACGGCGACGGCGGCCTCCGCCTGCGGGCCGGGCGCGGCGGTGCGCCCGGCGGGGGCGGAGCCGTTGCCCACGCGGGTCATCAGGCTGCGGAAGCCCTGCGCCTGCAAAAAGTCGCGCAGCACCGCGGGGTCGAAGCCGGGAATCTTCAAGTCCGCCGGGCCGATGTCGAGCGGCACGGCGCGGTCCAGCGTCACCAGGCGCTTCGAGACGCGGGCAAGCTCGGCATGGTCGATCAGGCTCTGGCGGCGCTTCGGCTGGCGGATTTCTTCGGCGCGGGCGAGCAGGGTTTCGAGGTCGCCGTAGTCCCCGATCAGCTGCGCCGCGGTCTTCACGCCGATGCCCGGCACGCCGGGCACGTTGTCGCTGGAATCCCCGGCCAGCGCCTGCACGTCGATCACCCGGTCCGGGGCAACGCCGAATTTTTCGCGCACCGCGTCGGCATCGATGTCGCGGTTCTTCATCGGGTCGTAGAGGGCGACGCCTTCGCGCACCAACTGCATCAGGTCCTTGTCGGCGGAGACCACCACCACGTCGAAGCCCGCTGCCGCGCCCTGTTCCGCCAGGGTGGCGATGATGTCGTCGGCCTCGAAGCCTTCCTTCTCCAGGCTCGGTACCTGGCAGGCGTGGGCGGCCTCGCGGATCAGCGGGAACTGCGGGATCAGGTCTTCCGGCGGCGGCGGGCGGTTGGCCTTGTAGTCGGGGTAGATGTCGTTGCGGAAGGTTTTCCTGGCCGAATCGAAGACCACCGCCAGGTGATCGGCCTTGAGGTCGGCGATCAGCTTCAACAGCATCGCGGTAAAGCCGTAGACGGCGTTCACCGGCGTGCCGTCCGGGCGGGTCATCGGCGGCAGGGCGTGGTAGGCGCGGAAGATGTATCCCGAGCCGTCCACCAGGTGCAGAGTGGGCTTGCCGCTCACGCCGCGGCCCCGGCCTTGGGGTTCGCGGTGAAGACCTTGCCGCAATAGGGGCAGACGGCGCGGCCGTCGTTGAATTCCAGATAGACCTTGGGGTGGCCGAGCGCGCCGCCGCCGCCGTCGCAGGAAACGGCGTGGTGCTGGTGGGCGGTGTCGCGGGGGGTGGAGGCGGTGTCCGTCATGGTCGATCCTTCGTGTCTCTGCGGGCGGGGCCATCATAGACCGGCTTTCCGGCGGACGCCAGAATCCGGGGAGACTTGACAGGTGGGCACGGCGTGCCTTTCTTGGGAGGCACCTTCACAACCGGTTTTTGAGAAAATCATGCCCGTTCCGCCGGAGTCCGCCCTCGTCATCTCCGATCTCTGCAAGACCTACCGCGCCCGCGACGGACGCGGCCTGCGCGCCGCGTTGAAGAACGTCTCCTTCGCGGTGCCGCGCGGGGCGATGTTTGCGCTTCTCGGCCCCAACGGAGCGGGCAAGTCGACGCTGATCAACATCATGGCCGGTCTGGTTTCCAAGACCGCGGGGTCGGTGACGATCTGGGGCCACGACATCGATGCCGACGGCCGCCAGGCGCGCCGCGCCATCGGCGTGGTGCCGCAGGAATTGAACCTCGATCCCTTCTTCACGCCGCGCGAAACCCTCGACGTGCAGGCGGGCTATTACGGCATCCCCAAGGCGGAGCGCCGCACCGACGAAATCCTCGAGACCGTGGGCCTCGCCGACAAGGCGGACGCCTATGCCCGCACGCTTTCCGGCGGCATGCGGCGGCGGCTTCTGATCGCCAAGGCGATGGTGCACAACCCGGAGATCCTGGTGCTCGACGAGCCCACCGCCGGGGTGGACGTGGAGCTGCGCCAGCAGCTGTGGGAGACCATCGGCGAGATGAACGCCCACGGGCGGACCATCCTCTTGACCACCCACTACCTGGAAGAGGCGCAGGACAACTGCGAGACCATCGCCATCCTCCGCCACGGCGAACTGGTCGCCTGCGAGCCGCGCGAGCGCCTGCTTTCCCGCCTTACCGAAAAGCAGGTGAAGGTGCGCTTCGCCGCCGATCTTCCGGCGGTGCCGCAGGCGCTCACGGCCTTCCTGCCGCAGGCGGCGGACGCGCGCACCCTGGTCTTCCGCGTCCAGCGCGGCGACGGGGAGGTGGCGGCGCTGCTTTCTGCGCTCACCGGCTGCGGCGCGGCGGTGGAGGACATCTCGACGGTGGAGCCGGACCTGGAGGACGTGTTCCTCCGCCTCACCCGCGACGAGACCCCGGCGACCGTGCCGATCTGAGCCCGGCTTTATTGCGGTTTGATGAACTCTGCATGCCCGCGCCTGCCGCGCCTGGACAACGCGGCGGCGTGCGGCCCATGTTTCCTTGCGGATGTGTGACGCAGGGATGACGCCATGCGGGTTCTGATCGTCGAGGACGACGCCGAAACCATCGACTTCATTTCCAAGGCGCTGCGGGAAGGCGGCTACCAGGTCACCGGCGCGCGCGACGGCGCGGAGGGGCTCTACCTCGCGCTGACCGAAAGCTTCGACCTCCTGGTGCTCGACCGCATGCTGCCCGGCCTCGACGGCCTCGCCCTGCTGGAAACCGT
>JBFWJB010000292.1:0-3933 GCA_050253435.1 Rhodospirillaceae bacterium | reverse complement strand
AATTCCCCGGCGCGCGCGTCAACCTCGATGCCCTGTGCCAGCGTTTTGGCATCGACAATACCCACCGCACCCTGCACGGCGCTCTGCTCGATACCCGTCTGCTCGCCGAAGTCTACCTGGAACTCTGCGGCGGCCGCGAACCCGGCCTCGCCTTCCTCGCCGCCGACGCGGAAAAATCCGAAACCGGTCCGGCCCGCGTCAACCTCGACCGGCCCTTCCGCGAACCCAGACCCCATACCCCTACGCCGGAAGAAATGCAGGCCTTCGAGGCCTTTCTCGATACCCTGAAAAACCCGATCTGGCGGCGGCAGGGGTAGCAGGAAAAACCAGGCCAGGGCGCTGCCCTGGACCCGCAAAGGGCCTTGGGCCCTTTGATCCCATAAATTCTGGTTTTTCCGCGAAGCGGGATGGTTCCGTGCCAGCCATACGCACGGTCTTATGGCGCTTCGCGCGAAAACCAGAGTTATGGGGTGCGCAAGGGGACCGAGTCCCCTCGCAAAGCTTTGGTTCCTGAACCGGCTACGCCTGCGTGTCCACGGTTTGGCCGGGGCCGCCGGGGGGCAGGCCGTCGCCTTTCGGGCCGCCTTTGGAGACCACGACCATGGCGGCGCGCAGCAGGCGGTCGTGCAGCAGGTAGCCGGGCTGGAACACCTGGACGACGGTTCCGGAAGGCACGGAGGCGTCCTCGATTTCCTGCACCGCCTGGTGGACGTGCGGGTCGAAGGGCGCGCCGACGCCGGGCACGGCGTGGATGGCGTAGCGGTCGAGCACGTCCTGGAGGCCTTTTTCGGTCATTTCCAGACCGACCACCAGGTTCTTCACGGTTTCGTCCGCGGCGTCGTCCTGCGGCACCGCGGACAGCGCGCGTTGCAGGTTGTCGGCGACCGGCAGGATATCCTTGGCGAAGGCCTGCAGGGCGAAGCGCGAGCGGTTTTCGATTTCCGCGGCGGCGCGTTTGCGCAGGTTTTCCATCTCCGCGTGGGCGCGGACATAGGCGTCCTTGAGCTTTGCGGCCTCGGCCTCCAGCGCGGCGATTCGGTCTTCGGGCGTGGGCTCCGGGGCCGGTTCCGGGGTGGCGGCCTCGGGCTGTGGGGTTTCCGGCGGGATGGTGTTTTCAGGGTTCTCGGTCATCGCGGTAACGGTTTTTCCTTGGGTGGTTCGGTCCTAGCCGATGAGGCGGGTGAGGACCTTGGCGGTGAAATCGACCAGGGGGATGATGCGGCCATAGTTGAGGCGGGTCGGCCCCACTACCCCGATCGCGCCGACGATCTTTTCCGAGGCGGAGCGGAACGGCGCGACGATAAGCGACGAGCCGGACACCTCGAACAGCGGATTGTCGGAGCCGATGAAAATTTGAACGCCCTCGGCCTGATTCGCAATATCCAGCAGCGAGAGCATGCGTTCTTTGGCTTCCAGCGCCTCGAACAGGGCGCGGATGCGCTCCAGCTCGTCGAGCGCATGGACGTTCTGCAACAGGTTGGCCTGGCCGCGCACGATCAGCGCGCCGCCGCCCGGCTCCCCGCCCCAGACCGCGAGCCCGTCCTCCACCACCTTTTTGGTGAGGGTGTCGATCTCGCTCCTGTGGCGGTCCAGCTCGGTAAGGATGCGGGCGCGCGCCTCGCCCATGGTGCGGCCGACGATGTGGGCGTTGAGGTAGTTGGTGGCCTCCACCAGCACCGAGGGCGGCAGGTCGCGCGGCACCGAGATGATGCGGTTTTCCACCAGGCCGTCGCTGCTGACGGTGACCACCAGCGCCCGCTCGTCGGAGAGGGCGACGAACTCCACGTGCTTCAAGGGCGCTTCCGCCTTCGGCGCGAAGACCAGCCCGGCGCAGCGGGAAAGCCCGGACAGCAGGGTGGTGGTGCTTTCCAGCGCGGCGGGCAGATCCTTGCCGCCCTGGCGGCAGCGCGCCTCGATGAGGGCGCGCTCGTCGGGGTCGATGTGGCCGGTTTCCATCAGCCCGGAGACGAAGAAGCGCAGCCCTGCCTCGGTGGGCAGCCGTCCGGCGGAGGTGTGCGGCGCATAGATCAGGCCCATCGCCTCCAGGTCTGCCATCACCGCGCGGATGGTGGCCGACGAAAGCGGCTGCGAAAGCCGCGCCGACAGCGTGCGCGAGCCCACCGGTTCGCCGGTTTCCACGTAGGAATCGACGATCAGGCGGAACACCTCGCGGGAGCGGTCGTTCAACTGCTGGACGGGCGAATTCGCGTAGGGCATCGGCTCTCGGGCGCACAGGAAAAAATCGTACACCCTTCACTTAGTGCAAAGCGCGGCAAAGGGGAAGCGCGGAAGGGGGCTCGCCGTCCTTGTGTTTTGCCGCAGGGATGGGTACATCCCAAAGAACACGAATTTCACCGGAACAAAGGAACCGCTCATGCGCCCCTCCGGCCGGGCCCTCGACGCCCTGCGCACCATCGTCCTCGAACCCAACGTCAACAAGCATGCGGAAGGTTCCTGCCTCGCCAAGTTCGGCGACACCCATGTGCTCTGCACCGCCAGCGTCGAGGACCGCGTGCCCTCGTGGATGCGCAACACCGGCCGCGGCTGGATCACCGCGGAATACGGCATGCTGCCGCGCTCCACCAACGAGCGCACCGACCGCGAGGCGCGGCGCGGCCAGTCCGGACGCACCCACGAGATCCAGCGCCTGATCGGCCGCTCCCTGCGCGCCGTGGCGGACTTGAAGGCGATGGGCGAGCTTTCGATCAAGGTGGACTGCGACGTCATCCAGGCCGACGGCGGCACCCGCACCGCCTCGATCACCGGCGCCTATGTCGCGCTGTTCCTGGCGCTGCAGAAGCTGCGCGGCATGGGCATGCTGCCGACGATTCCGCTGAAGGACTACGTGGCCGCGGTTTCCTGCGGACTCTACAAGGGCCAGCCGGTGCTCGACCTCGACTACGACGAGGACTCCAACGCTCAGGCGGACGCCAACTTCGTGCTCACCGGCTCGGGCGGCATCGTCGAAATCCAAGGCACGGCGGAGGCCGACCCCTTCACCCAGGCGCAGTTCATGCAATTGCTCGACCTGGCGCGCAAGGGAACCACCGACCTCATCCGCATGCAGAAGCAGGTCCTCGGGACCGGGGGCTGAGCCATGGCGCGTCCGTTTTCCGGCACCAAACTGGTGATCGCCAGCCACAACGCGGGCAAGGTCAAGGAAATCGCCGAACTCCTGGAAGGCCGCGGCATTGCCGTGGTCTCCGCGGGCGACCTCGGCCTGCCGGAGCCGGAGGAAACCGGCGAAACCTTCGCCGAGAACGCCGCGCTCAAGGCGCGCGCCGCGGCGGAGGGCGCGGGCCTGCCTGCGCTTGCCGACGATTCCGGCCTCTGCGTCACCAGCCTGGAAAACGCGCCGGGTATCCACTCCGCGCGCTGGGCCGGGCCGAAACGCGACTTCGCCTACGCTATGGAACGCATCCGCGTGGCCCTTGGCGATACGCCGGACCGCGAGGCCCACTTCGTCTGCGCCCTCGCGCTGGCCTGGCCCGACGGCCATTGCGAAATCCTCGAAGGCCGGGTGGACGGCCAGCTCACCTTCCCGCCGCGCGGCGAAAAAGGCTTCGGCTACGACCCGATCTTCGTGCCGGTCGGCGATACCCGCACCTTTGCGGAAATGGAGCCTGCGGAAAAACACACCATGTCCCACCGCGCGCGGGCGTTCCAGAAGCTGCTGGATGCGTGCTTCGGGAAAAAATAAAACTTTGCGGGGGGACTCGGTCCCCCCGCGCCCCCCATATGTTTTTCGCCGCGAAGCGGCAGGCAACATCTCCCGTTGCAGCCGCACGGGCTTATGGCGCTTCGCGCAAAAACCAAGTTATGGGATCAAAGGGCCTTCCGGCCCTTTGCGGGTCCAGGGCGGAGCCCTGGCCTGGTTTTTCAGGACGAGACATGACCCAACCGCCCGAGACCGCGTTTCATCTCTACGTGCAT
>JBFWJB010000291.1:0-3952 GCA_050253435.1 Rhodospirillaceae bacterium | reverse complement strand
TCCCAACAAACGTGCCTTCATGGTCTTGATCCTCCCTGTTTTTCCGAACCAAACGGTTACTTTCCAACGGGTTCCTTTCGCTCGGAGCGTCCAGGCCCTCTCTCCGGAGGACTCTATGAAAACGCTTCCATGATTGTGCACGCGTTTCCGCTATTGGGGTCTTTTCGCCGGTGCAAGTCAAGCGCTTTTCATGCCGCATTCCGCCGTATTTTGGTGCATAATCGGGCGATGACCGCAAATTTCCGGCGGCCTCAATAAGGCAAGGTTGCGCTTTCATAAACGGAGACGCGCCGCAAAGGCGCCGCGCCGGGCGCCGGCGAACGGGACAAGGAGCAAGGAATGATGACGGAGCAGACGCCGACCGCAGGAGGAGCCCCGAGGATCACCGCGATGCGGGTGGTGCCGGTGGCCGGGCACGACAGCATGCTGCTCAATCTCAGCGGCGCGCACGGCCCCTTCTTCACCCGCAACCTCGTCATCCTCTGCGACTCCGCGGGCCACACCGGCCTTGGCGAGGTGCCCGGCGGCGAGGCGATCCGCCGCACCCTGGAGGAGGCGATTCCCCTGGTCAGCGGGCGCTCCCTCGGCGAGATCAACCGCGTGCTCGCCGAGATGCATGCCGCCTTCGGCGCGCGCGACGCGGGCGGCCGCGGCCTGCAGACCTTCGACCTGCGCACCGCGATCCACGCCCAGACCGCGGTGGAGGCGGCGATGCTCGACCTCCTCGGGCAGTTCCTCGGCCTGCCTGTGGCCGACCTTCTGGGCGAAGGGCGGCAACGCGAATCGGTGAAGATGCTGGGCTACCTCTTCTACATCGGCGACCGCCGCAAGACCGGCCTCCCCTACCGCGCGGCGCAACAGGGCGACGACTGGCTGCGCCTGCGCGACGAAGAAGCGCTCACCGCCGCGGCGGTGGTGCGCCTCGCCGAGGCGGCGGAAGCGCGCTACGGCTTCACCGACTTCAAGCTCAAGGGCGGCGTGCTCGCGGGCGAGGCGGAAATGGAGGCCTGCGCCGCGCTCGCCGCGCGCTTCCCCGAGGCGCGGGTCTCGGTGGACCCCAACGGCGCGTGGCCGCTCGACGAAGCGGTGCGCCTCGCCCGGGCGTTTCCCGGCGTGCTCGCCTATGCGGAGGACCCCTGTGGCGCCGAAGGCGGCTATTCCGGCCGCGAGGTGATGGCGGAATTCCGCCGCGCCACCGGCCTCTCCACCGCCACCAACATGATCGCCACCGACTGGCGGCAGATGGGCCACGCGGTGATGCTGCACGCCGTGGACATCCCGCTCGCCGACCCGCACTTCTGGACGATGCGCGGCGCGGTGCGGGTGGCGCAGATGTGCCGCGACTGGGGGCTGACCTGGGGCTCGCACTCCAACAACCACTTCGACGTCTCGCTGGCGATGTTCACCCACGCCGCGGCCGCCGCGCCGGGCAACGTCACCCCGATCGACACCCACTGGATCTGGCAGGACGGCGAGCGCCTCACCCGCGAACCGCTGAAAATCGTCAACGGCGCGATCGCCCTGCCGCAGCGCCCCGGCCTCGGCATCGAACCGGACATGGCGCGCATCGAGGCGGCGCACCGCCTCTATGTGGACAAGGCGCTGGGCGCACGCGACGACGCGGCGGCGATGCAGTTCCTCATCCCCGGCTGGAAATTCGACAACAAGACCCCCTGCCTGGTGCGCTGAGCCGCGCCAACTTGTATGATAAGTATGGTCCTACGTTGCGGAGCCGCCGACTCGGCGCGCGGCTCCGCAACGGAATGACTATACTTGTCATACAACCTTGCCTATACTGGCAGCCGTTTCATCCGGAGACCCCGCATGCAGCCGCGCACCCGCCAGTCCCTCGCCGAACAGATCGTCCGCATTCTCGCCGGGCGCATCGCCGACGGCTCCTATCCCCTCGGCGCGCGCCTGCCGAGCGAACACGAGATGACCGCCGAATTCGGCGTCAGCCGCACCGTGGTGCGCGAGGCGGTGGCCAACCTGCGCGCCACCGGCCTGGTCGCCACGGCGCAGGGACGCGGCGCCTTCGTGGTGCGGCAGAAACCGCCGGAGGTGTTCCGCATCGAGGAAACCGGCGGTCCGCCGCTGGCCGAGATCGTCTCCGCCATGGAGCTGCGCATCGCGTTCGAATCCGAGGCGGCGATCCTCGCCGCGGCGCGGCGCACCCCGGCGCACCTTGCGGCGCTGGCCGCCAGCATCGCGGAAATGGACGCCGCCATCGCCGCGGGAGAAGACGCGGTGCCCGCCGACATGCGCTTCCACCGCTGCATTGCGGAGGCCACGGGCAACCCCCACTTCGTGCGCCTCTTCGACTGCCTGGGCGACGGCATCATCCCGCGCACCCGCCTGCCCTCGTTCCGCGCAGCGGGCGGCGGCCAGGCCGACTATCTGCGCGCCGTGCTGCGCGAGCACGAGCAGATCTTCCACGCCATCGAGCTTTCCGATCCCGAGGCGGCGCGCGCCGCCCTGCGCCTGCACCTCACCGGCAGCCGCCTGCGCCTGGTGAAGATGATGGACGGCGGCGCCTGAGCCCCTTCCGGCTTGACTCGCCCCGCGCCCACGCCTAGCATTCCGCTTACTTGTATGATGTCTGCCGCCATGGGCGCCGCCCCCGGCCTCACCGCGGCAATACGGCGGCGTCGGACCCCCGCCCCGGACATGCGCACCGCGCCTGCCCGAACGGCGCCGTCCCCCGCCCTGCGGACCACTCCCTTACGTACGAGGCCCCAAATGCACGTGGACTTGCCCGTCAATGCCTTCAAACACCGCCTGCTCGCCGGAGAGCAGCAGATCGGCCTGTGGTCGCACCTCTCCAGCCACGTCTCCACCGAGGTGATCGCCGGTTCCGGCTTCGACTGGGTGCTGATCGACGCCGAGCACTCGCCCAACGACGTGCTCGCCGTGTTGCCGCAGCTTCTGGCCTGCGTCGGCGGCACCGCCTCGCCGATCGTGCGCGTGCCGTGGAACGACACCGTGCTGATCAAGCGCTACCTCGACATCGGCGCGCAGTCGCTGCTCATCCCCTATGTGCAGAACGCCGCCGAGGCGCGCGCCGCGGTGGAGGCGATGCGCTACCCGCCGCGCGGCGTGCGCGGCTTCGCCGGGGCGACGCGGGCCTCCCGCTTCGGCCGGGTGCCGGACTACCACACCCGCGCGGAAGAGGAACTCTGCCTGCTGGTGCAGGTGGAGACTGCCGAGGCGCTCACCAACCTCGAGGCCATCGCCAACACCGACGGCGTCGACGGCGTGTTCATCGGCCCCGGCGACCTCGCCGCCTCGATGGGCCACCTCGGCCAGCCGGGCCACCCCGAGATGCAGACCATCGTGGTGGACACGATCAAGCGCATCCGCGCCTGCGGCAAGCCCGCGGGCATCCTCACCGCCGACGAGAAGCTCGCCCGCATGTTCATGGAGGCGGGCACCACCTTCACCGCAGTGGGGGCCGACATCGGCATCCTCGCCCGCGGCACCGAACAGCTCGCCGCCCGCTACAAGGGCGCGCTCTGACCCCCAGACCACGGAGTTTTCCACATGACCAAAATCGCATTCGTCGGCCTCGGCATCATGGGCGTCCCCATGGCGAAGCACCTGATCGACGCCGGGCACGAGCTTTTCCTCTACAGCATCCCCGCGGTCCCCACCTCGCTGGTGGCCGCGGGCGGCACCGCCTGCGCCAATTCGGCGGAGGCGACGCGCAAAGCCGACATCGTGATCATCATGGTGCCCGACACCCCGGATGTGGAGGCCGCGCTCTTCGCCGAGAACGGCATCGCCGCCGGGCTTTCCGCCGGCAAGATCGTGGTGGACATGAGCTCGATCTCGCCGGTCGCCACCAAGGAATTCGCCAAGCGCATCGAGGCGCTTGGCTGCACCTACCTCGACGCGCCGGTCTCCGGCGGCGAGGTCGGCGCCAAGGAAGCCAGCCTCACCATCATGGTGGGCG
>JBFWJB010000290.1:0-3992 GCA_050253435.1 Rhodospirillaceae bacterium | reverse complement strand
CCGCTCGAACCCACCAACGAGTGGTACGCGCTCGCCAAGATCGCGGGGATCAAGCTCGCCCAGGCGCTCCGCCGCGAATTCGGCCGCGACTACATCTCGGCGATGCCGACCAACCTCTACGGGCCGGGCGACAACTTCCACCCGCTCAACAGCCACGTGCCCGCCGCGCTGCTCAGCCGCTTCCACGCGGCGAAGGAGGCGGACGCGCCGGAGGTGACGGTGTGGGGCACCGGCGCACCGCTGCGGGAGTTCCTGCATGTGGACGACATGGCGGACGCCTGCGTCTTCCTGATGCGCCGCTATTCGGGGGAGGAAATCGTCAACATCGGCTCGGGCGAGGAAGTCTCCATCGCCGAATTCGCCCGCCTCATCGCCGCGGCGGTGGGCTATGCGGGGGCGCTGCGCTTCGACCCCAGCCATCCCGACGGCATGCCGCGCAAGCTTCTCGACTCCACGCGCCTGCGGGAAATCGGCTGGCGCAAGCAAATCCCTCTTGGCGAGGGACTGCGGGACTATTACCACTGGTTCTTGCAAAACCGGCAGGAGCTTCGCGGCCTCGCCCTGGGAACGGAAACGAAAGCCTCGACATGAAGCGCGCGCTGATCACCGGAGTCACCGGCCAGGACGGGGCCTACCTGTCGGAACTGCTTCTCGCCAAGGGCTACGAGGTCCACGGCGTAAAGCGCCGCTCCTCGTCGTTCAACACCGGACGCGTCGATCATCTCTATCAGGACCCGCACGCGGGCGAGGTGAAGTTCCGCCTGCACTACGGCGACATGACCGACGCCACCAACCTGATCCGCCTGGTGCAGGAGGTGCAGCCCGACGAGATCTACAATCTCGCGGCGCAAAGCCACGTGCAGGTGAGCTTCGAGACCGCCGAATACACCGCCAACTCCGATGCGCTCGGCACACTGCGCCTTTTGGAGGCGATCCGCATCCTCGGTCTGGAAAAGAAGACCCGCTTCTACCAGGCCTCGACCTCCGAGCTCTACGGCAAGGCGCAGGAGACGCCGCAGCGCGAGACCACGCCGTTCTATCCGCGCAGCCCCTATGCGGCGGCGAAGATCTACGCCTACTGGATCACGGTGAACTACCGCGAGGCTTACGGCATGCACGCCTCCAACGGCATCCTGTTCAACCACGAAAGCCCGCTGCGCGGCGAAACCTTCGTCACCCGCAAGATCACCATGGCGGTCGCCGCGATCCGGCAGGGGCTGCAGGACTGCCTCTACCTCGGCAACCTCGACGCCCGGCGCGACTGGGGCCATGCCCGCGACTACGTGGACGGGATGTGGCGCATCCTGCAACAGGACGCGCCCGGCGACTACGTGCTCGCCACCGGCGAGAGCCATTCGGTGCGCGAATTCGTCGAATGCGCCTTCGCCGAGGTGGGGCAGGCCATCGTCTGGCAGGGCAAGGGCGTGGACGAAACCGGCGTGGACGCCGAAAGCGGCGCGGTGCGGGTGCGGGTGGACCCGCGCTATTTCCGCCCGACCGAGGTGGAACTGCTGCTCGGCGACCCCACCAAGGCGCATACCGTGCTCGGCTGGAGCCACACCACGCCGTTCGCCGACCTGGTCAAGGAAATGGTCACCGCCGATCTCGCGCTCGCCGCGAAGCAACCGTTGCTGCCGCGCCAGGGCGTGGTGGCGCACCGTCACACCTCTTCGGATTATTGAGCCGCCGATGGCCCAGGTTTCCTATTCCTCCGTTGCAGTCCTCATTCCCTGTCATAACGAAGAGGCGGCGATCGCCGCGGTGGTGGCGGATTTCCGCGCCGCCCTGCCGGGCGCGGCGATCTACGTCTACGACAACAACTCCACCGACCGCACCGTCGAAATCGCGCGGGAAGCGGGGGCGGTGGTGCGCGCCGAACCCTTGCAGGGCAAGGGCAACGTGGTGCGGCGGATGTTCGCCGACGTCGAGGCGGAGGTCTACGTGCTGGTGGACGGCGACGCCACCTACGACGCGGCGAGCGCGCCCGCGATGATCGAGATGCTGCGCGCCGGGCCGCTCGACATGGTCAATGCGGCGCGGCGCGAAACCGCGCAGGAAGCCTACCGCCCCGGCCACCGCTTCGGCAACCGGCTGCTCACCGGCCTGGTCTCCACGCTGTTCGGGCGGCAGGTGGCGGACATCCTCTCCGGCTACCGGGCGTTCTCGCGGCGCTTCGTCAAATCGTTCCCGGCGGAGGCGAAGGGCTTCGAAATCGAGACCGAGATCACCGTGCATGCGCTGCAGATGCGCCTGCCGATGGGCGAGGTCGAAGCGCCCTATGCGGCGCGGCCGGAGGGCTCGGAAAGCAAGCTCAACACCTACCGCGACGGCGCGCGCATCCTCAAGACCATCCTCGACCTGCTGCGGGAGGAGCGGCCTCTGTGGTTCTTCGGGGCGATCTCGGGGGTTCTGCTGCTGCTCGCCCTCTGCTTCGGCCTGCCGGTGGTCTGGGAGTTCATGGAAACCGGGCTGGTGCCGCGGCTGCCCAGCGCGGTGCTGGCGGCGAGTCTCTCCACCCTCGCCGCGCTGTCGTTCGTCTGCGGCCTGGTGCTGGATACGGTGACGCGCGGCCGCCGCGAAGCGAAGCGCCTCGCCTACCTTTCCATCCCCGCGCCGCACCACAAGCGCCAGGCGCCATAAGCGGGCAGAGCGGCAAGCAGAATGCCGCCGCTGTCGACATAGCGCCGCGCCGGAAAGGCGAGCAACACCGTCGGCGCGACCGCGCCCAGGGTGAAGGCCGCGGCGAGGATCGCCAGCAGCGGCCAGTCCGGCGCCGCGCCCGGACGCACCCGCCCGTGCACCCCGAAGACGCGCAACACCGCGACGGCGGCAAGCAGAAGCGCCGCCAGCATGAACGCGGCATTGGCGGCGAGCATCAGCCCGGCGGCCCGGGTAGCGCCGCCGGCCACCCAGGCGGCATAGGCGGCGGGCGCGCGCCTGAAGGTCTGCACGGCGAAGTCCTGCAAACGCGCATTGAAGGCGACCCATCCCTCTTCCCCGCCGCGTTGCGGCAGCACCGCGCCGTAGACCACGGCGTCGAAGTTGCGCGCCAGCACGTCGAAATAGCCGAGCGCGACCGAGGTGAACGAACGCTCGCCGCGGGAATTCGGCGGCATCGGCAGCATCCGGCGCTCCGCCTCCAGGCGGTCGCGGGCGGCGAGGATCGCCTCCGCCAGGGCGCGGTGGCGTTCCGGCAGGCCGGCGGCGATCTGCGGGGTGAGGATGGACCCGGCGATGCCGGACAGAGTGACGCCGCCGAAAGAAACGATGTTGAAGTCGCGCACCAGGTGCCAGCGCAGGCCGCCTACGACGAGGAACGGCGCAAACCCCACCAGCAGCACCGCAACCGCGCCACGGACCAGGCGCACCCGCCCGGACAGCCGCGCCATCAACAGGAAGGCCACCGGCATGATCAGCGCCATCGGCAGAAAGCCGGGCTTGAGCAGATAGGAAAGGCCAAGCGCGAGGCCGAACAGGGCGAGGTCGCGCACCCCGCCGTCCGCGGCGAACCGCACCAGGCAGGCGAAGGCGGCGAGCATGCAGGCGAGGGAAAGCACCTCGGGGTGAACATAGCCGCTGAACAGCAGCACCGGGTTGCAGACGAGCAGCGGCAGGGCGAGCGCCAGCGCCGCGCCGCCGCTGGCGCCGAAGCGCCGCAACGCGAAGAACAGCGCGGCGACGGCGGCGAAGAAGGCGGCCATGCACGCCGCGGGCAGGGCGAGGTAGCCGCCTGCTGAAAAAACCTCCATCAGGACGCCGAACAGCGGAAAGCGCGATTGCGAAAGCCGCTCGGCCCAGCTTCCGGCGGTGAGGTATCCGGCGGTATCGGGGACGATCTGCGGCGCGAGACGGCCGGAAACCAGCAGCACCGCGGCGGCAAGCAGCATCGCGCCCCAGAGGATGCGGGCGGAACGGTCGCAAATCACGGGCGCGGCGGCGATCATGGAGGTGGTCTCCATCGGTTGCGCGGCGGAAAACGTGCGCCGCCGACA
>JBFWJB010000289.1:0-3993 GCA_050253435.1 Rhodospirillaceae bacterium | reverse complement strand
CAGCAGGCGAGCCAGTCGAGGAAGCACTGCTTGGCGTTCTGCCGCGTCGTCTGCGGCAGGTCCTCGTAGCGCAGGGAGGCGACCGCGCGGGCCAGGGCTTCAGTGGTCATTGCCGCCTCCCTCAGATGTCCGCATGCGCGCTGTATTCGCCGAACTCGTCGCGCAGCACGCCGCAGATTTCGCCGAGGCTGGCGTAGGTCTTGGCTGCGGAGATCAGCACCGGCATCAGGTTGTCGCCGCTTTTCGCCGCCGCGCGCACCTCGGCCAGGGACTCGGCCACCTTGCCGCCGTCGCGCTGGGCGCGCAGGGCGGAAAGCCGCACCGCCTGGCGTTCGCCGACGGTGGGGTCGACGGTGAGGTACTCGCCGCCGTGGGTTTCCTCCATGGTGAATGTGTTGACCCCCACCTTCACCCGTTCGCCGGTTTCGATCGACTTCTGGAAGGCGTAGGCGCTGTTGGCCATTTCGCCCTGCATGTAGCCCTTTTCGATCGCCGCCGCCGCGCCGCCCAGGGCGTCGATCTTGGCGATGTAGGCGCGCGCCTCCGCCTCGATCCTGTCGGTCAGCGCCTCGATGCACCACGACCCGGCGAGCGGGTCCACGGTGTCGGCGACGCCGCTCTCATAGGCGATGAGCTGCTGGGTGCGCAGGGCGAGGCGGGCGGAGTCCTCCGTGGGCAGCGCGATCGCCTCGTCCTTGGCGCAGGTGGCGAGCGACTGGGTGCCGCCGAGCACCGCGGAAAGCGCCTGCCAGGCGATGCGCACGACGTTGTTGTCCGGCTGCTGCGAGGTGAGCACGCTGCCCGCGGTGTGCACGTGGAAGCGCAGCATCTGCGACTTCCTGTCGTGCGCGCCGAAGCGTTCCTTCATGATCCGCGCCCACAGCCGCCGTGCGGCGCGGAACTTGGCGATCTCTTCCAGGAAGTTGAGATCGGCGGTGAAGATCCACGAAATGCCGGGGGCGAAGTCGTCCACCTTCAGCCCCGCTTTGATCGCCGCCTCGATGTAGGCGATGGCGTTGGCGAAGGCGAAAGCCACCTCCTGCACCGCGTCGGCCCCGGCCTCGCGGATGTGGTAGGCGCCGACGCTGATCGGGTTCCACCTGGGAATGTTCTGCGAGCAGTAGGCGAAGGTGTCGGTGATCAGGCGCATCGACGGCGCGGGCGGGAAGATGTAGGTGCCGCGCGCGATGTATTCCTTGAGGATGTCGTTCTGGATGGTGCCGGTGAGCGCCGCCGGGGCGACGCCCTGCTTTTCCGCCACCGCGACGTACATCGCCAGCAGCACCGCGGCCGGGGCGTTGATCGTCATCGAAGTGCTGACTTTGTCCAGCGGAATGCCGTCGAGCAGCGCCTCCATATCCGCCAAAGTGTCGATCGCCACGCCGACCTTGCCGACCTCGCCGAGCGCCAGTTCGTGGTCGCTGTCGTAGCCGATCTGCGTGGGCAGGTCGAAGGCGACGGACAGCCCGGTCTGGCCCTGGCCCAGCAGGTACTTGTAGCGGGCGTTGGATTCCTCGGCGGTGGCGAAGCCGGAATATTGCCGCATCGTCCAGTGGCGGGCGCGGTACATCGTCGGCTGCACGCCGCGGGTGTACGGATACTCGCCGGGAAAGCCGATGTCGGAAAGATAGTCCACCTGCGCGGTGTCGAGCGGCGTGTAGAGCCGGTCGAGCGCCAGGTTCTTGCGCTCCGGGAATTTGGCGAGACCCTTTTCGGTCTTTTCCCGCCAGGCCGCCTGCGCCTGCCGGAGGGTGGGGATGATCTTGCTGTCGTCCATGTTCGGCCTCATTTCGTCGCGAAAGCCACGGCAGGCGCCCTTTCCGGGTCCATGCTGCCGGTGCGGTTGAAACGGATGTGGAAGGCGTGCGCCTTGGCGAGGTCCTGCGGCGTGTGGCCGCCACCCTTTTCCGCGTCCCGCAGGTAGTCGAGCAGAAGCGGGCGGTAGCGCGGATCGGCGCAGTTGTTGACGATGACGCGGGCGCGTTCGCGCGGGTCGAGCCCCCGCACGTCGGCGACGCCGTGCTCGGTGATGAAGACCATGGTGTCGTGTTCGGTGTGGTCGGTGTGCGCCACCATCGGCACGATGCGGGAGATCGCGCCGTCCTTGGCGGTGGACTCGGTGATGAAGATGCCGAGGTAGCCGTTGCGCATGTAGTCGCCGGAACCGCCGATGCCGTTCATCATCATCGTGCCGCCGGTGTGGGTGGAATTGGCGTTGCCGTAGACGTCGAATTCCAAGGGCGTGTTGATCGCGATCACGCCGAGGCGGCGGATCACCTCCGGATGGTTGCTGATGTCCAGGGGCCGCAGGATCAGGGACTTGCGGTAGAGCTCCGGCTCGGCGAGGAAGCGCTTCATCACGTTGGGTGAGGGGGTGAAGGCGCAGCCCGAGGCCTGCGTCACCTTGCCGCTGGCGATCAGGCTGAAGACGCCGTCCTGAAGGATTTCCGAATACAGGGTGAGGTTTTCGAGCTCCGACTTGGCGAGGCACTCCAGCACCGCGTTGGCGATGCTGCCCACCCCGGATTGCAGCGGCAGCAGCGGCGAAGGCAGGCGTCCCTTGCGCTGCTCGAACTTGAGGAACTCCAGCAGGTTGTCCGCCATGCACTGGTTTTCCGGCGTCGGCGGGGCGAGGTTGCGCACGTGGTCCGGAACGTCGGATTCGACGATCGCGGCGATGCGCTCGCACCCGCAGGTCACGTAGGGCGAGCCGATGCGGTCGCCGGCCGCGTAGATCGGCACCTCGCGGCGGTGCGGCGGCTTGGGCAGCACGTAGATATCGTGCATGCCCTCCAGCGCCAGCGGCTGCGCGGTGTTGACCTCGACGATGACGGTCTTGGCGTGCTTGACGAACATCGGGGTGTTACCGACGCCGGGGCCGAGCACCAGGTCGCCGTTTTCGGTGATCGCCACCGCCTCGACGATGGCGACGTCGATCGGCCCGAGGAAGCCGTAGTCGATGTGTTGCGCCAGATGGCTCAGGTGCACGTCGGTGTAGGCGATGGCGCCGCGGTTGATCCCCTCGCGCATGCTTTTGTTGGAGGCGGCGTAGTAGGGCGCGCGCCGCGCCACGCCGCCCACGGCGGCAAGCGCATCCTCGATTTCCGGCCCCACCGAGGCGCCGGACATCAGGTTGATGCGGCAGCGCCGCCCGCCGCGGATCGCCGCGGCCAGCGCCAGCGTGGTCTTTTTCGGATAGCCGGAGGGGGTGAAGCCGCTCACCCCCACGGTCATGCCGTCGGCAATCAGCGCCGCGGCGGCCTCGGCGGGGACGATCTTGTCGAAAAGGGAAGGGTGGCGAAGTCTGTCGGATTGCAGCATCTGGAAGCCTCCTGTCCTGGTTTTCAGGGGGCAAGCCGCGTGCCGTTCGGGCGGGTTTATAACCCTTTGAAAAGGAGGGAGATTTTTTGCGTTATGGAGATGGGTCGTTCAAATATGAACGCACTCTCGAAAGAGGCTGGGCAAGACTGGCTCTAGAGTTAGGCTTCCCTTGTGCGTTCGAATTTGTAACGACGTTCGTTATTGCAACGCTTTTGCGTGGACTTTCCGCGCCGCCCGCGGGAAACTCGGAACGGCGGGTTTTCAAGGAGAACGGCGATGGACGGCGCGCGGGAATGCCTGGGCTTTCTGGCGGAACTCACCGGCGGCGCGGCGATCCTCTGCGATGCGGCTGGCGAGGTGGTGGCCTGGACCGGCGATCCGCGCCCGCGCGAGGAGATCGCGGCGCACGCCGCGGCGCTGCTGGCGCGGCGCGAGGGCCGCGCCGCCGCCGCGTGGAGCGGCGGAGAGGGCGTCTCCGCGGTGATCGCGCTGCCTGCGGGCCATCTCATCCTCGACAACCGCGCGCGGCGCGCCGATGCGGCGCGCTACCGCCGCATCGTCGAGGAGTCGCTGCCCCACCTCGCGCAGGTGGCGGGCGGCGACGCGGTGATGTTCGACGGCGAGGGCGCGCGGGTGCGGGCGCACCATCCGGACGGCAAGGCCAACCCCTCG
>JBFWJB010000288.1:0-4007 GCA_050253435.1 Rhodospirillaceae bacterium | reverse complement strand
CTTCTTGTAGTCGCTGTCCTGGCTGGCGCCGGCCACCCAGTATTCCATGTAGCCGCCGAGGCTCAGCTTGATCGGGTCGGAAGCCTGAGCGGTGGAAACGAACGCACCAGCGGCGAGCAGCGCGGTGCTGCCGATAAGAATCTTCTTCATGTCTATATCCTTATTCGATAGGACTGAATCGGTCCCGGCCTCACTCGGCGGAACCATCGTCCGCCGTTAAAAAGTCACGACCCCCATGCTCCGTCAACACGCAGCGCCATGAACGGGGCGCTTCCAGTACAAATGTGACGACAAAGACACATTCTTGCCGCATCTCGCCTTGATCGCGCCCACCGCACTTTCGCATCCGCTCGACAAAGGGCATTTTCCCGCTGGACGATCCGCTCGCGCCGCGACAAACTGTCGCGGCGTTTTTCCGCTTTTTCTGGCAACCCTGGCGACGACGATGCTCATGACCTTTTCCCGATCGGCAATCCGGTTCCGCGTGGCCGCGGCGTGCCTTGTTCTCGGCGGCCTTTTGACCGGCTGCGACAGCGCGAACACCGAGTACGCCTACCCCGAAAGCTACGGCAAGACGATCTACCATCCCGGCGACAAGCGGCCGGACAGCGTCTTCGGCAAGGAAGGCCTCGATATCTTCGGCCAGTCCAAGAAGAACGCGGAGCAGGGCGGCGGCGGCGGGCTGGGCATCAACAGCTTCCTGTGGCGCGCCTCGCTGGACACCATCAGCTTCATGCCGATCGCCTCGGCCGATCCGTTCGGCGGGGTGATCATCACCGACTGGTACGCCCCGCCGGAAACCCCGAGCGAGCGCTTCAAGCTCAACGTCTTTATCATGGGGCGCTCGCTGCGCGCCGACGGCCTGAAGATCGCCGCCTTCCGCCAGATCAAGGACGAAACCGGAAACTGGGCCGACCGCCCGGTGGACGCGAACGTCGTCACCGATCTGGAGAACACCGTGCTCACCCGCGCCCGCAAGATGCGCATCGCCGCCCAGGCCGGCGCCACGGAGTAACCCCGGTTTATCCCTTCCTTTGCCCGCCGGTCCCGGCCTCTCGGCCATGCGGGACCGGCGCGCCTCTATAAAGAATAAGAAAGGCTGGTATCGCGATCATGACGCGGATGGACGAACGCTATAATTTCCGCGAATCGGAGCCCAAGTGGCAGGCCCGTTGGGCGGACACCGGCGCCTTCGCCGCCGAGGCCGCCTCGGCCAAGCCGAAGTGCTACGTGCTTGAGATGTTTCCCTATCCCTCGGGCCGCATCCACATGGGCCACGTGCGCAACTACACCCTGGGCGACGTGATTGCGCGCTTCCGCCGCGCCCAGGGCTACAACGTGCTGCACCCCATGGGCTGGGACGCCTTCGGCCTGCCGGCGGAGAACGCCGCGATCCAGAACGGCGTCCACCCCGCGAAGTGGACGCGCGAAAACATCCGCACGATGAAGGCGCAGTTCCAGCCGCTCGGTCTCTCCATCGATTGGAGCCGCGAGGTCGCCACCTGCGAGCCGGACTATTACCGCCACGAACAGAAGATGTTCCTGGATTTTCTCAAGGCCGGGCTCGCCTACCGCAAGACCAGCATGGTCAACTGGGACCCGGTGGAGCACACCGTGCTCGCCAACGAGCAGGTGATCGACGGCAAGGGCTGGCGCTCCGGCGCTCCGGTGGAGCGGCGCGAACTGGCGCAGTGGTTCCTCAAGATCACCGCCTTCGCCGACGACCTGCTGGAAGCCATCGAAACCCTGGAGGAATGGCCGGATCGCGTGCGCATCATGCAGCACAACTGGATCGGCCGCTCCGAGGGCGCGCGGGTGTTCTTCGACCTGGTCGGCCGCGCCGATAAGCTCGAGGTGTTCACCACGCGCCCCGACACCCTGTTCGGCGCGTCCTTCTGCGCGATTTCGATGAACCATCCGCTCGCCAAGGAACTGGCGGAAACCGACCCGGCGCTGCGCGACTTCGTCACCGCGTGCAATGCGGTGGGCACCAGCGAGGCGGCGATCGAAACCGCGGAGAAAATGGGCTACCGCACGCCGTTTTCGGTCGTCCACCCGTTCGACCCGGCGCGTACCCTTCCGGTCTATGTCGCCAACTTCGTGCTGATGGAATACGGCACCGGCGCGATCTTCGGCTGCCCGGCGCACGACCAGCGCGACATGGATTTCGCCCGCAAGTACGCCCTGCCGGTGACCGCGGTGGTCGCGCCCAAGGATGAAGATGCCGCCGCCTTCGCCGCGCAGCTGGAAGCCGGGACCGAGGCCTTCACCGGCGACGGCGTGGCGATCAACTCCGATTTCTTGAACGGCCTCGCCGTGGCGGAGGCGAAACGCGCCGCCATCGCCCGCCTCGCGTCGGAAGACCGCGGCGAAGGCACCGTGCAGTTCCGCCTGCGCGACTGGGGCGTGTCGCGCCAGCGCTACTGGGGCTGCCCGATCCCGGTGATCCACTGCCCGCACTGCGGCGTGGTGCCGGTGCCGGACGAGCAATTGCCGGTGACCCTGCCCGAGGACGTGAACTTCGACCAGCCGGGCAACCCGCTGGCCAACCACCCGACCTGGAAGGCCGTCGCCTGTCCGAAATGCGGTGCGCCCGCGCAGCGCGAGACCGACACCTTCGACACCTTCTTCGAGTCCTCCTGGTATTTCGCCCGCTTCTGCGACCCGAAGAACGAGGATAAGGCCTTCGACCGCGCCGCGGTGGACTACTGGCTGCCGGTGGATCAGTACATCGGCGGCATCGAACACGCGGTGCTGCACCTGCTCTATTCGCGTTTCTTCACCCGTGCGCTCAAGACCTGCGGCTACCTCGGCCTCGATGAGCCGTTCAAGGGCCTGTTCACCCAGGGCATGGTCTGCCACGAGACCTACCGCGCCGCGGGCGGCGGCTGGCTCTACCCGGCGGAAGTGGAAAAGCGCGGCGAAACGGCGGTGGAAACCGCCACCGGCGCGCCGGTGGCCCTCGGCCGCTCGGAAAAGATGAGCAAGTCGAAGAAGAACACCGTGGATCCCGGCCACATCATCGAGACCTACGGCGCGGACGCCGCCCGCCTGTTCATGCTCTCCGACAGCCCGCCCGACCGCGACCTGGAATGGACGGAAGCGGGCATCGACGGCGCCTGGCGCTACATCCAGCGCCTCTGGCGCTTGGCCGCGGTGCCTGCCGTGCCGTTTTCCGAAAGCGCGGAGACCGCGGGCGTTTCCTTCGCCGGTTCGGCCAAGGAAACCATGGCGATGGCGCACCGTACCATCGCCGCGGTCACCGACGACCTCGCCAAGCTGCGCTTCAACACCGCGGTGGCCAAGCTGCGCGAACTTTCCAACCAGATCGCCGCGACCAAGCCGGAAGATGCGGGCGCGCCGGCGGCCTACCGCTTCGCCCTGGAAACCCTGCTCCGCCTGATCGCGCCGATGACGCCGCACATCGCGGAGGAAGTCTGGCAGGCCCTCGGCCACGCACAGCCGCTTTCCGCCACCGACTGGCCGCAGGCGGACCCCGCCTGGCTCACCGTGGATACGGTGACGCTCGCGGTGCAGGTCAACGGCAAGCTGCGCGCCACCCTCGACGTCGCCGTCGGCGCGGACGCCAAGACCGTGGAAGGCCTGGCCATGGAGCTCGCCGCGGTGCAGACTCACCTCGGCGGCCGCACCCCGAAAAAGGTCATCGTGGTGCCCAACAAGATCGTCAACATCGTCGGCTGACGCCCGCAAGGAGTCCGCACCCATGAAGTGCACCCGGTTCCGCGTATCGCACCCCGCCCGCCGCGCCCTTCTCGGCACGGCGGCGGCCGGGCTGCTTGCGCTCGCCGGGTGCGGCTTCCGCCCGCTGGACGCCCGTGGCCCCGCTGCCGAAATCACGCCGGAACTGGCGCGCATCACCATCGGCCAGATTCCGGACCGCACCGGCCAGATCATGCGGAGCGAACTCTCCCGCCGCTTCAACCCGACCGGCGACGTGGTGCCGCCCGCCTATGAGCTTCAGGTGAAATACACCACAAGCTCGGTGT
>JBFWJB010000287.1:0-4012 GCA_050253435.1 Rhodospirillaceae bacterium | reverse complement strand
AGCTGACCGCGCGCCTGGTGCGGATCGCCAAGGACGAAAAGCTCTCCGCCCTGCGCGCCCCGCTCGGCGCGGACAACCCGGAGATGCGCGGCATCGTCACCGCGCTGGGCTTCGCATGCCCCGCCGCCGAAAAAGACGCCGATACCGCAATCGCAAAGCTTAAACTCTGAAAACTCTCCCTTATCCCCCAAACACGCCAAAGCACCCCCGCCGAACCGCGGGGGTGCTTTTTGTTTCACTAGGCCCATCGGCCCCATGCCTCGACAGGAGAAGGGCTATGGCCGTTTACACCGGCGTCACCCTCTCGACTTTGCCGCCTCGCCTGTGCGCCGCCGCCTGGGTCAGGCGTTGCCCGCGGTGGAGGAGAGCTTGGCGACGTCGATGCCGAGCTTCCCGATGGCGCGCTGCCATTTCTTGGCGTTGTCGGGGCCGAACAGCAGGGCGTCGTCGGCGGGGACGATCAGCCAGGCGTTGTCCCTGATTTCGGTATCGAGCTGCCCCGCGCCCCAGCCCGCATAGCCGAGCGCCATCAGCGACTGGCGCGGCCCGCGGCCCTCGGCCACGGCGCGCAGGATGTCCATGGTGGCGGTGAGCGCGTGGCGGCTGTCCACCAGCATGCTCGCCTCGGCCATGAAGTCGGAGGAATGCAGCACGAAGCCGCGCCCCGGATCCACCGGGCCGCCGAAATGCACCTGCATGCCCTCGATCGCCGGGGTGGCCGGAATGTTGAGCTGCTCCATCAGCCGGGTGAGCGGCATGTCCGGCAGTTCCCGGTTGAGAATCAGGCCCATGGCGCCCTCGCCCGAATGGGCGCAGAGGTAGACCACGGTGTGCTCGAACCGCGGGTCCTGCATGCCGGGCATGGCGATCAGGCATTGCCCGGTGAGATAGTCGGCTTTTGCGTGCGTGGCGGCCATGTCCGTCCCTTGCATGGTTGCCACTCCAAAATACGCAGGGGGGCGGGCTTCGGCAAGGCGGGATGGGTCAGCTTTCGGCATCCGGCCGGGGAATCGCGGCGCGGGCCAGCGCATCCACCCGTTCGTTCTCCGCGTGGCCGTCGTGGCCTTTCACCCAGCTCCAGCGCACGGTGTGCGGCGCCAGCGCCGCCTCCAGGCGCTGCCACAGCTCGGCGTTCTTCACCGGCTGTTTGGCCGCAGTCTTCCAGCCGCGCGCCTTCCAGCCGCGCAGCCACTGGGTGACGCCCTTCATCACGTATTCGCTGTCGGTGACGATGTGCACCGCGCACGGCCGGGTGAGGCTTTCCAGCCCGGCGATCGCGGCCATCAGTTCCATGCGGTTGTTGGTGGTGAGCGCCTCGCCGCCGGAGAGCTCCTTCTCCCGCCCGCGGTAGCGCAGCAGCGCCCCCCAGCCGCCGGGACCGGGGTTGCCGGAGCACGCGCCGTCGGTGAAGAGCTCGACTTCCGCCGCCATGGTTCAGCCGAGGCCGTAGGCGCCGGGGCCGGAAAGCCCGCGGTGGAAGCGCAGAATGGCGAGGTATTCGCGCGGGTCCTTGGGCCGCACCAGCGCGCCCGGCGGGGTGTTCAGCCAGTCGTAGAGCCGGGTGAGCAGAAAGCGCAGCGCCGCGCCGCGGGCGAGCAGGGGCAGGGCCTCCACCTCGGCGCGTTCGAGCGGGCGCACCGCATCGTAGGAGCGCAGCAGGCAGCGCGCCTTGGTGACGTTGAACTCGCAGCCCGGCTCGAAGCACCAGGCGTTCATCAGGATGACGAGGTCGTAGGCGTAGAGGTCGTTGCAGGCGAAATAGAAGTCGATGACGCCGGAGACCGCATCGCCGCGGAAGAACACGTTGTCGGGGAAGAGGTCGGCGTGGATCACCCCGGCGGGCAGGCCGGAGGGCCACGCGCCCTCGATCTCGGAAAGCTCGCGGCCGATCTCCACGGCGAGGCCGGGGACCACTGTGTCCGCCGTGGCCGCGCTCTGCGCGAACAGAGGCCGCCAGGCGCGCACGCTCAAGGCGTTGGCGCGGGTGGCGGCATAGTCCGCCCCGGCGCGGTGCAGTTGCGCCAGCGCCGCGCCCACGCCGCTGCAGTGCGCGGTGGTGATGCGCCGCGGCGACAACCCCTTGAGGAAGCTGAAAAGCGCGGCGGGGCGGTCGTTCAGGGTGCGCAGGGCGGAGCCGTCCTTCGCCTTGATCGGCAGCGGGCAGGTCACGCCCTTGGCCGCGAGGTGCTCCATCAGGCCGAGGAAATAGGGCAGGTCCGCCGGCTTCACCCGCTTTTCGTAGAGGGTGAGGATGTAGGCGGTGCCGTCCTCGGTCTGCACCAGGAAATTGGAGTTCTCGACGCCCTCGGCGATGCCGGTGAACGACACCACATCGGCGGTGGCGTAGGCGGCCATGAAGCCTGCCAGGTCTTCGTCGGTGACGTCGGTGTAAACGGCCATGGCCCTTCTCCTGTCGAGGGCATGGGTATAGAGGAAAGCGGCGGCGATGGGTAGGGGGAAATCAGAGGTCCCGCACCTGGAGCGGCAGCTTGAAAGCCAGGGTTTCAGTGGCGTGGCGCGCCTCCTTCACGGAGAGCGTGCGGCGCTCGGCGAGCGCGGCGAGCACCGCTTCCACCAGCACCTCGGGGGCCGAGGCCCCGGCAGTGATGCCGAGGCGCGAGACGCCCGCGAGGCTTTCCCAGGCGATTTCCTCCGGGCCCTGGATCAGGCGCGCATCCGGGCAGCCGGCGAGCGCCGCCACCTCGGCGAGACGCCGCGAGTTGGAGGAGTTCGGCGCGCCGATCACCCACAGCGCATCGCAGTTTCCGGCGATCGCCTTGACCGCCGCCTGGCGGTTGGTGGTGGCGAAGCAGATGTCCTCGCGCTGCGGCGCTGCGAGATTGGGGAAGCGGCGCTTGAGGATGGCGATGATCTCGCGGGTTTCGTCCACCGAGAGCGTCGTCTGGGTGACGTAGGCGAGCGCATCCGGCGTCGCCGGGGCGACCGTCTCCGCATCGGCGGCGGTCTCCACCAGAAGAATGCTCTCCGGCGGCACCTGGCCCATGGTGCCGATCACCTCCGGGTGTCCGGCATGGCCGATGAGGATGATCTGCTGCCCCGCTGCGGCGTGGCGCGCCGCCTCCATGTGCACCTTGGAGACCAGGGGGCAGGTGGCGTCCACCGCGGCGAGGCCGCGGCGCGCCGCCTCCGCGGGCACCGACTTCGGCACGCCGTGGGCGGAAAACACCACGGTGGCGCCGTCGGGCACTTCGTCCAGCTCCTCGACGAACACCGCGCCCTTGGCCATCAGGCCCTCGACGACGAAGCGGTTGTGGACGATCTCGTGACGCACGTAGACCGGCGCGCCGCGGCTCGCCAGCAGGCGCTCGACGATCTGCACCGCGCGGTCCACTCCGGCGCAGAAACCGCGCGGCGCGGCGAGAACGACGGTGAGAGGCGGCTTTTCGGCGGCGGCGGTCATGGCGGTTTCCTCGCTGGTTCCGTCAGGATGTAGCAAGTCCGGCGGCGAATCGAAAGCCCCCGCGTCGAAACTCGGTTGCCGTGGCCCGGCGCTTGGGCTATCACCGGGGCAGGGTTTGTGCGGACGGCAAGGAGAGTACGATGACGCTGCAGCAGGTTTTCCGCGGCCGTTCCGCGGCTCCGGTCCTCGGCGTGGCGCTTGTCACTGCGTTTGCGCTGGGCGGCTGCTCGCTGTTCAAGGACAAGGAGCCGCCGCCGCCGTGCCCCACCGTCAGAATCGACCGCGACACCGCCCAGGCGACGCAGTTCCGCGGCGGCTCCGACATCACCGACCTGGTGATGGAGACCGAGATTCTCGGCTACACTGGCGAGTGCACCGTCGATAAGAAGACCAACTCCGTGGAGATGACGCTTTCCGTCGCCTTCCAGGCGAAGCTCGGCCCCGCCGCCGGTCCCGGCGACAAGAACGGCGAGCGCCGCCAGAGCTTCCAGTATTTCGTCGCGCTGCCGGATTTCTTCCCGCATCCTGCGGGCAAGCAGGTGTTCACCGCCGAGGTGCCCTTCCCGCCGAACGTCAACCAGGTGCGCTACC
>JBFWJB010000286.1:0-4019 GCA_050253435.1 Rhodospirillaceae bacterium | reverse complement strand
ATCTCAATCTCTGGAAGGCGACGCGGCGGGGCGCCGCCCGCAACGCGGACGTTCGCGAGGTCTCCGACAAGCTGCTTGCGGCGTTTTCGGGGGTGGATTGGACGGTGACCCGGAACAATTTTTTCGGGTTTGACGCGCTTCCGGCAGGCGCGGTCGCTTTCCCCGACTGATCCGTCCCAGCCGCCATGCCATCGCCTGACCGCCGCCATCGGCATGCGCGTCCGCCGCTGGTGGAGGCATTGGGCGGCGCTGCGAGCGGCCGAATCCTGCGGCGGGCTGAAAGCGGTCATCGGGAACCGTCCTTATTCACGGCGGGACATGCCGGCGTGTAAGTAATAGTTCGTGATATCCGGAGAGAAATACGCTTCTGAATGACCGTACTCTAGGATAATCGCCATTATTTCATGCATAACCCCATGCATCAGGAATGCATGGGGTTATGCATGTCTGGCGCATGATGTTATGCGCGGAGGCATCGCGGTATCGCCCATCCAAATCCCATCGGAAATATTATGAAAACTTTGGATGCGGCACGGAGGGCATGGCCATGGCGAGAGTAACCGGGCCCGGCTCTTCGGGTTATGAGCCGTTGGCCGTCTCCGGCTTTTCGGCGGCCCGTTCGGTGAGGAAGCGCCAGAACCGTTCGGCCTCGCGCTGCAGCGGTCTGGCGGAGCGGTAGATCCGGAGGTCCATTTTCGTCGTCCAGGCGGACGAACCGGCGCACACCAGCTTGCCTTCGGCGATTTCGTCGGCCACCGCGGTTTCCGGCATCCAGGTGACGCCGTAGCCTTTGAGGGCCATGGCCTTGAGCGCGAAGACCACGGCGCTTTCGTAGACCGTATCGAGAACCGGCCCCTGCGATTGGTTTGCCAGAATCATCCGCACCAGCTTGATGATGAAGGTCTGCGGTCCGTAGTCGAGATAGGGCACCGCGCGGTCCGTGGGGCCGTCGAGGGCATAGAGCGGCGCACCCGAGGCATCGGGGACCGACACCGGGATCAGGCGTTCCTGCGCGACCTTGAGCGAGGGGTATTGCGCGCCATCCAGCAGCAGGGGGCCGGAGGGATGGAAATAGCACAGCATGAAGTCGCAGTTGTTGGCGCTGAGGTTGGCCACGCAGTCGTGAATCGGGGCGCACAGCATGCGTGCGCGCAGCGGGCCGAATTCCTTTTCGATCTCTTTGATCCAGCCGGGATAGAAATCGGTGGCGATGGTGTGGAGCGTGGCGAAGGCCATGAAGCTCCGCCGGTGGCGCGTCAGCCCTTGGCAGTTGTCGCGTTCCCGGTAGATCGTCTGGACCGTCTCCTCGGCCGTTCTGCGGAAGCTTTTGCCTTCCTCGGTGAGGGTGACGGGAAAGGTGCTGCGGTCCACCAGGGGCACGCCGAGCCATAGCTCGAGGCTTTGAATGCGGCGGCTGAAGGTGGGCTGCGTCACGTTCCGCATTTCGGCGGCGCGGGAGAAGTTCAAGGTCGTGCTCAGCGCGAGAAAGTCCTCGAGCCACTCGATTTCCATGTCTTCCTCCAAATCGCCGGACGGCGCTCCCCTGCGGAGACGCTATACGAGTTTTGCATAGGGCATTCAAACAATCAATTTCACCGTATTGTCTCGATGCCCTACCCTCGCAGAATCGATGAGGCGTGCGTCGCCACAGGGATCGATATTGCATGAGAGGAGAACCGGCCGAATGAGCGGTAATTCTGCAAGTAAAATGAAGATTTCCTCAATCGATATGTTTCCGGTTCGGATTCCTTTCTTGAGGCCGCACAAAATTGCCCTGGGCTCCGCCGAGGACAGGGAAGTTTTGATCGTGCGGATTACGACCGACAACGGCCTGGTCGGCCTGGGCGAGGCGATCGCCCATCCCGCGTTCTCCGGCGAGACCTTGGGCGCGCTCAAGGCGGGCGTGAAATGCCTTGCGGCATCCGCCCTCGGCGAAAGCCCGATGGATCTCAACAAGATCTGCACGTCGATGGATCAAAAATTGTACGCCAACTACGGCGCCAAAGGCGCGATCGAAATGGCGCTGTTCGACGTGCTGGGGCGGTACTTCAACGTTCCCGTCTACAATCTTCTCGGCGGCATCACCAAGGACAGATTCCCGATCAGCCGCTCCGCCTCCCATTCCGACCTCGAGAAGGATATCGCCGAGGTGCGGGACTACATGAAGGAAGGCTACCGCATCATCAAGGTCAAGGTCGGCGTCCTCACCGTCGGCGAGGATGTGGAGCGGATCAAGGCGCTCCGCGAGGTGGCGGGGTCCAAGGTGTCTCTGCGCGCCGATGCGAACCAGGGCTGGGACGTGCCCACTGCGCTCAAATTCATCCGCGGCGTCGAGGATTGCGGGCTGGAGTTCCTCGAGCAGCCGATCGAGAAGTCGAACCTGGACGGTTTGGCCTTCCTGCGCGGCAAGTCGGGAACGCCGATCCTCGCCGACGAGTCCGCCGCCACCGAACACGACGTGCTGGAAATCATCAAGCGGAAGGCCGCGGACTTCATCAGCATCAAGCTGGTCAAATCCGGCGGCATTCTCGCCGCGCGGCGGATCGCCACGCTGGCCAACAGCGCGGGGATCAAGTGCTATCTCGGCTCGCAGACCGAAACCAGCATCGGCTCGGCGGCAGGCCTGCACTATGCCCTCTCCGCCAACTGCTTCGACTACGGCGGCGAGATCTACGGCCCGGCGTTCTTCCTCAAGGACATTACCAAGAGTTCGATGCGGATCGAGGGCGGGGACATGTATCCCTCCCAGGAGCCGGGATTCGGCCTTGAGCTGGATATGGAGAGGGTTCGCGAATTCGCCATCGAGGACTGAGAAAGTCCACGCGAATTCAAGTAGTTGCGAGTGTTGATGAGTGTGATGATGGAGCGGAAAGTGTCTGCAGGGGAGAACGTGTTCTACAAATACCTGCTTGAACCGCAGATCGCGGGGCAGGCGGCGAAGTTCTTCGACCTTATGCTCAAGGCCGACGATGCGCATGCGTTGATGCTTCTCGAGGAGGGCATCCTCCGCGAGGACGAGGCCAGGCAGTTGCTGACCTTCTCCCGCGACCTTTCCGCCCAGGGTCCGCAGGCCCTCAAGATGTCGCCGGAAAAGGAGGACCTCTACCTCAACATCGAGGCGCACCTGATCGATACGCTCGGCGATTACGTCGGCGGCAAGCTCCACACCGGGCGCAGCCGCAACGACCTCTACGCCACCATCCAGCGCCTCAAGTGCCGGGACATGGTCCTGGAGATGGCCGAAGACGTGCTCGATCTGAGAAGGGTCCTGCTGGACATCGCGGCGGCGAACACCGAGACGATCATTCCCGGCTACACCCATATGCAGCCCGCCCAGCCGGTCACCTTCGGCTATTACCTGGCGGCCCTGGGCCATGCCTTCGAGCGGGATTTCGAGCGGCTGGCCGAGGCCTACGCCCGTACCAACCTCAACCCGCTGGGCGCCTGCGCCCTGGCGGGCACCGGGTTCCCCATCGACCGGACCCTGGTGGGCAGCTACCTGGGCTTCGACGCGAACCTGGAAAACGCGCTGGATGCCGTCGCCTCCCGCGATTACGTGGCGGACATCGTTTTCGCCATGACCATGCTGCTGTCCGACATCGGGCGGATCAATCAGGACTTCTATTTCTGGGTCACCTCCGAATTCTCCATTCTCAAACTGCCCGACGAGTTCGTCGTCGGCAGCAGCATCATGCCGCAGAAGCGAAACCCGATCATTTTCGAACACACCATGGGCAAGCTGTCCTGCCTGGTCGGCGCGTTCGTTTCGGTGATCACGGCGATGAAGGGCGTGCCCTACACCCATTCCCGCGCCACCAGCGGCGAGGTCTTCACCACGCTGTGGAGCGCCTTCGACGAAGCCAGGGCGGCGGTCAAGTGCATGGCCGCGGTGCTGGAAAAGATCGAGATCAATAAAGACAACGCACTGAGGAACACACACAAAAACTTCTCCACGGCGACCGAGGTTGCCGACGAGATCGTGCGCAAGATGGATGTGTCCTTCCGGACCGCCTATCAGA
>JBFWJB010000285.1:0-4022 GCA_050253435.1 Rhodospirillaceae bacterium | reverse complement strand
GGCATACGCCCCCTTTCCGACCTGCTGCAGAGCTTCCTCACCACGCAGATTTCCCACAACCTTGAGGACGCCACGCACGCGGTCGGCGCGATGTTCACCCGCCACCGCGACCTCGCGGCGCAAGTGGCCAGCCGCACCGCCATCCGCCGACGCCAGATCGACTTTCTGCAAGGGCGCATCGACGCCGCGGAGCTGGCGGCCTTTGCCGCGCCCAAGCTCGCCGATGCGGTGCGCAGCAGCGCGGA
This sequence comes from Rhodospirillaceae bacterium, assembly GCA_050253435.1. Taxonomy (GTDB): domain Bacteria; phylum Pseudomonadota; class Alphaproteobacteria; order Rhodospirillales; family Rhodospirillaceae; genus Oleispirillum. The sequence continues at coordinate 3,777 of JBFWJB010000285.1, read as the reverse complement.
AATCGTCGGCATCGCACGCCATGCCCCGAATGGACGCTTCCTCTTTTCGGTCGGCGAGACGGCCCCCGAAGGCTTGGCCGACGACTGCCTCTCCACGCCCCTGGCGGATTTCCACACCCTGCCGATGCTGACCTCGCCGCTACGCTTCGCCTATTGCTCGCCGATCCACGATACGCAGTATGGCCTGGCCGGCTTCGACGTCATCCTCGCCACCACCGGCGCGGTGCAGCGTATACTCGACTCCCTCGACCGCCCGATGACGAGCTTCGCCCTCGCCTCCCGGTCCACGGATATCGCTTTCCGCCAGACCTCGCCCAGCCACGAGGCGGCGATGACGGCGCTCAGCCTCTTCCTGTCCACCGGACGGGTGCAGCCCGGCTATGCCCTCGAAAGCGCCGCCACCGGCGTCCCCGGCCTTTCCCTTTTCACCGTGGTCGATCAGGAGGGCTTCTACGCCCAGATCCGCGGCAAGTTGCACACCCTCCTGATTACCCTGGGCGTGGCCGCCTCGATCATCCTCGCCGCCGCGGTGATCCTGCTCAAGCCGGTGATCCGCGCGCTTCTCGACGAGCAGCGGCTGATCGAGATGGCCACCTACGACATGCTCACCGGCCTGTTGAACTGGGGCGCGTTTCACAGCGCGCTCGAGCGCGAGCTGGAGCGCGCGCGGCGCTATCGCCATCCGCTGTCGCTGATCTTCTTCGATATCGACTTCTTCAAGCGGGTGAACGACACCCACGGCCACCCGGTGGGCGACGAGGTGCTGCGCGAAATCGGCCGCATCTGCCCGCGGATGTTCCGCCGCACCGACATCAGCGCCCGCTACGGCGGCGAGGAATTCGCGGTGATCCTGCCGGAGACGCGGGAGCCCCACGCCGAGGAGCTGGCCAACCGCCTGCGCCTCGCCATCGCCGAAACGCCCATCGCCACCTCGGCGGGGCCGATCGCGCTGACGGTGAGCGCGGGCGTCCTCACCTGGGACCCGGCACAGCGGGATGCCTCCAAGACGGAACTGATCGCCAAGGTCGATGCGGCGCTCTACGCCAGCAAGGCGGCGGGGCGCAACCGCGTCACCGCGGTGGCGTTCACCGCCTAGGCCGCGCTCACCACACCCCGAAGCGCACCACCTTGTTGCCGATATCGTGGCCGATGTCGGCGCGGCCGAGATAGGGAATGCCCGAACGCGCGCACCAATAGCGCGTCACGTCCTCTTCGCTTGCGCCGAAATCCGGATCGTTGGGCACGATCTCGCCGCAGCGGCCGAGCAGGATGCCCGCGGCGCGGCGGATCGCGGGCGCGCTGGCGATCTGCCCGAGCGCCCGGTCGATGCGGTACATCGGCTCGTTCACCTCCTCCAGCAGCAGCGCGTGCCCGGCGAGGTCGGGCATATAGGGCGTGCCGATGAGGTGGCAGAGGATGGTGATGTTGAAGGCCGCGGCCGGGGCGTGCCGCGCCGCCGCGGGCTCCAGCGCCGTTTCGTCCCCGCCGAGGAAGGCGAGCGCGCGCCGCACCGCGGCCTCGCCGCCTGCGCGGTCGAGGTCGACCGGCATCGGCCCGTGGGCGGGCCGCCCGATCCCCGCGCCGTAGAGCGCGCCGAGGAGCGCCCCCACGTCGCTGTAGCCGAGATAGATTTTGCCGCGCGCCGCCGCGCCCAGGCGGGGCAGCACCGTCTCGATCAGGCGGAAGGAGCCGTAGCCGCCGCGGGCGAACCACACCGCATCGAGGCGGTCGTCGTTGGCGACGTCGAGGAAGGCCTGGGCGCGCAGCGCGTCGTCCCCGGCGAAGTGGCCGCAGGATGCGAAGCACTGCGGGTGGAAGCGGATCTCCGGCCGCGCGCCGGGCGGCAGAGCCGCCACCACCGCCGTCAGCCGGTTTTCCAGCTCGGGCGAAACCGGGCCGCCCGGAGCCACCACGCCTATCCGCATTCCGCCGTCTCCCATTCCGCTTGCCGCACCGGCGGGCAGATTGTAGCCTCCGCACATGCAAGGCAATAGGCACTATTTTTTCTGCGGTATCGGGGGCAGCGGCATGCTGCCCCTGGCGTTGATCGTGCAGCAGCGCGGCTTCGCCGTGGCGGGCTCCGACCGCGCCCTCGACCAGGGCCTGCTGGCGGAGAAGTTCGCTTTTCTGCGCTCCCGCGGCATCGCGCTTTACCCGCAGGACGGCAGCGGCCTTACCGCCGCGGACACCGTCTTCGTCACCTCCACGGCGGTGGAGGACACTATCCCCGACGTGCGGGCGGCGCGCGCCGTGGGCGCAAGGATGGTCACACGCGCCGAGCTGCTGGCCGAGCTGTTCAATGCCGCGCCGCGTTCCGTCGGCATTGCGGGCACCAGCGGCAAGTCCACCACCACCGGCATGACCGCGTGGATTCTGCACGCCGCCGGGCAGCGCCCGACGGTGATGAACGGCGCGGTGATGAAGAACTTCGTCACCGCCGAGACGCCCTTTGCAAGCGCGCTTATCGGCGACGGCGGCCTCTTCGTCGCCGAGGTGGACGAAAGCGACGGCTCGATCGCCCACTACGCGCCGCACGTCGCGGTGCTCAACAACATCGCGCTCGACCACAAGTCGATGGACGAACTGCGCGTCCTGTTCCGCGATTTCATCGCCAAGGCGGAAACCGCGGCGCTCAACCTCGACAATGGGGAAACCGCGCGCCTCGCCGCCGACCTGCCGCGGGAAAAGCGCCGCACCTACTCCCTTTCCGACCCCGCCGCCGACCTGCTGGCGGGCGATATCCGCCCCGCCGCGGACGGCATCGCCTTCACCGTGCGCACCGCGGACGGCCCTGCGCTGCCCGTGCGCCTGCAGGTGCCGGGCCGCCACAACGTTTCCAATGCGCTGGCCGCGCTGGCCGCGGCGCAGGCCTGCGGCGTGCCGCTGGATGCCGCCGCCGAAGCGTTGGCGGGCTTTTCCGGCGTCCGCCGCCGCCTGGAGACCGTGGGCAGCGCGGGCGGCGTCACCGTAATCGACGACTTCGCCCACAACCCGGACAAGATCGCCGCCACGCTTTCCGCCCTGCACGAGTTCCCCGGCAGGCTGCTCATTCTCTTCCAGCCGCACGGCTTCGGCCCGCTCAAGCTGATGCGCGAGGGCTTCATCGAAACTTTCGCCGCGCACCTCGCCCCGGAGGACGTTCTGGCGATGCCCGACCCGGTCTATTTCGGCGGCACGGTGGAGCGCAGCGTCACCGGCATCGACATCGTGCGGGGGGTGGCGGCGCGCGGCCGCCGGGCAAGCTTCTTCCCCAGCCGTCCGGAGTGCGGCGACTTTCTCCTCTCCCTCGCCCGCCCCGGCGACCGCATCGTGGTGATGGGTGCGCGCGACGACACGCTGACCGCGTTCGCACAGGGGCTGCTGGCGCGGCTCAGCATTCCGGCTGGCTGAGGGCCAGCCCGCCGAGCGAGGTTTCCTTGTATTTCTGCTGCATGTCGGCGCCGGTCTGACGCATCGTGTCGATCACCGTGTCCAGCGAGACGACGTGGCTGCCGTCCCCCGACAGCGACAGGCTGGCGGCGTTGATCGCGGTCATCGCGGCGATGGCGTTGCGTTCGATGCAGGGCACCTGAACCAGCCCGCCGATCGGGTCGCAGGTGAGGCCGAGATGGTGCTCCATGCCGATCTCGGCGGCATTCTCCACCTGCCGGTTGTCGCCGCCGAGCGTCGCGGTTAGGCTTGCCGTTGTTATTGAGCAGGCGACGCCGACCTCGCCCTGGCACCCTACCTCGGCGCCGGAGATCGAGGCGTTCTCCTTGTAGAGCGAGCCGATCGCTC
>JBFWJB010000284.1:0-4060 GCA_050253435.1 Rhodospirillaceae bacterium | reverse complement strand
AGCTCATCTCCGGAGACCGATTGCGCCAGAAATAGCTGTCAAGCCGCTGTCTGAGAGCCGAAATGTCACGGGCAATTGGCATTCGGCAACGCCCTAATATCTTTCCAAAGCTTAAGCGCAAACGTATCGGTCATGCCTGAAACCATATCGGTTAACAGGCGAAGCTCACGATATCGCAAGCCTGCGGCTGAGCGCGTCAACGAGGAGGTGTCCTCAGCGGCTTCAATATAATTTGGACTGATCATCGTAAAAACATAGCGGGCTCTAGCATTTTTACGGTTCGATCTTAAGTTATCAGCTTCCCGATCAGAGATAGCCTCCCAGAGATATGACATTATATCATCGATAGCAGCCGCCCCCTCTGCTTCGGTGCGCAGGACTGAGCGATGGCTGAATCCATACCGTTTTGCCACCCCCTTTAAGGCGTTGCAGAGAGAACTCTTCTCCATCAATCCCATGGAGTGGTGCAGCTCAAATATCTTCTCAGCGTTCTTGATGAATCCGACACTCGCCTCGTTGATCAGAGCTTCAATCATGTACGCTCTAAAGTATTGAATCTTAATATCTTTTACAATGTCGGCATGCCGATCTGACTGATTGATGGATTCGTATTTTTTCGACAAAAGTTTCACGCCCACACATTCACTCAAGCTGGAGTCGTGTCGCAATATAACTAAGACGTCGTCCGGAGATAAGACTGCTTTCTTCAAGAGATCGTCGACGTCCAAGACAGAATAGGCGATATCGTCGGCGGCCTCCATGATCCACGTCAGGGGGTGCCTCTGTCCCTCGGTAAGTCCTGTTTTAGACCGTATCCACTCCACAATATTTTTCTCAGATTCAAAATAACCTCCCTTCTTCTTCGCCGAAATTTTCTTGTCGCGATTATTATATGAAACTGAATATTTAAGGGACGCCGCGAGAGTAGCAGCGGTTAAATCGAGTCCTACTTTATCTTGATGTGTCTGAAGTCGTGTAAGCAGTCGAAGCGTCTGCGGGTTCCCGTCAAATTTTATAAATTCGTCCCAAATGCCTCTCGGGATAGGCTCGCTGAGTTTTCGTCGACGCTGTTGATTCTTATATGAAAAAATCCAATCCTTTCGCTTCTCGAACCAGTTGCCAATAGCGGTTTCTCCCTGATGGCCAAAAGGAGGATTTCCTAGATCGTCACCGAGGCCGATCGCCGAGAGAATAGGCTGAATCACCTTATGGAGGTCAGTGCTACCAAAGCGGGAGGCCGCTTGCTTATGCGCTCGCGTTCCGATCGATCGAGCGAGGTTGGACACTTCATGTGAGTGCGTCAGCCGCGTTCTCACGCCGTCGTTGTCATCCATGGGCCAAACTTGCGTCTTGTCAGCAAGCCGACGCACGGGCGTGGAAAAGAGTAGACGGTCGTAATCTTGCTGAAACAGGGACCTCACACCGTCTGGATCAGACCCGTCAGTGATGCCGCTCTCTTTCGTGTTCCGAGGCGCGCGCGCTTCTGACCAAAAATCAATTCGCTCTTCGTCCGTCACGATCTGGCCCTCCTTTCGAAAATATCGAAGCGAGCTGGCCAATTCAAGACTGGAGAGGCGTGCTCTAACCGTTCTCCAATCCTTGAAATAAGCCGAAACTGCCCACAGTCGGCACGCCCGTCGCCCAACCCATCCGGCCCCCATGCCCATCCCCCTCGACCTCCAGCACGCCACCGAAGCGTTCGACCGCTTCCTCGCCGATGCGCGGGATACGGCGGGGCTCGGCACGCGCAATCAGGCCTACACCATGGTGGATGGCGTATTGCGGGTGTTCCGGCGGCGGCTGTCGGTGGAGGAGGCGATCCGCTTTGCCGGCGTGCTGCCGCCGGTGCTGCGGGCCATCTTCGTGGCGGACTGGGACACGGCGGAGCCGCGCCGGCCGTTCGCGGATCGGGCGGCAATGACCGCCGAAGTGCAGGACCTGCGCCGGCACCACAATTTCGCGCCGCAGACCGCCATCGCCGATGTGGCGGCGGCGCTCAGGCGGGCCATGGACGGGGAGAAGCTCGACCGCGTCCTCGCCACCTTGCCCGCGGGCGCGGCCGAATACTGGGCGGCGTGAGGGGCGCCGTCGCCCCTCGAAGGGGGCACCGGGAGACGGGCTCAATTTCCCCGGGCGGTGGCGAGCAGAGCTTCGGCGCGCTTGACCGCGGCGGCGAGGAAGGGCTGGCCCTGGGCTTCCTTGGCGAAGCAGGCGCGGAAGGCGTTGGAGGCGTCCACGTCGGCCGTGTTCGCCTGCTCCCAGCGCGGATCATCCTCTTTCTTCGATTTCTCCGCGGCGGTGCGCAGCGCCTCCGCCTTGGCGCTCGCCGCCTTCCAGGCCTTGTCGCACACGGGCAGGGACGTGATGCCCAGCTCCACCGCGGCGTTTCCAACGGTGACGCGGCCGTTCGCCACCCGGGTCACGACCACCGCCTCGGGCAGCGTGTTGGTGGGCAGGTCCTGGCTGAACAGGCCCAGCGCCGCCCGCACCGTCTCGCCCTCCGCCGCCCTCACCGGCAGGTCCACGTAGCGGGAGAAGGCCGCCTCGGCGCCGATGGCGAGGGTGTAGAATTCCTCGCTGGCCGTCGCCGCCGCGATCCCGCGGCCGAGGGCCGGGTCCGCGCCCTCCATCTTCGCCCGCGCCGCCAGCCAGTTGGCGAACACCGGCTCGGGTGACACCAACACGTAGGTGGTGGCGTCCGCGTCGGAGAACAGCAGGCCGTCCGGCCCGCCGGATTCGGTGCTGCCGTCCAGCAAGGTGGCGGGAGAGAAGCTGGCCGTGAACCCCTTGATGGTGAGCGGGCCGATGAGCCCGCTCATGGTCCGCTCCAGCGTCTTGCGCTCGGCGGCGTCGCGCTTCTCCAGTTTTTCCGGGCTCGCGCCGTCCTTCTCCGCCTTGGCCAGCGCCGCCACGGCCTTGTCGCGGGCGGCGATATAGTCCTCGGCCGGTCCCGCCCCGGCACCGCCCGCCGGGGCCATGGCAAGGCCCAGTGCAAGCACGAAGGCGGGTCCATTCAGCAGGGTCGGCAGGCGTCGCGCGGGGCGGGTCATGTCAGGTCTCCGGTCCGGGAAGGGTGCGCTCACTGTCCGCGCGCGGTGGCGAGGAAGGCTTCCGCCTTCTTCACGGCGGCGGCGAAGAAGGGCTGGCTCGGCGCCTCCTTCATGAAGCAGGCGCGATAGGCGTTGGAGCCTTCGTCCTGGATCCTGGTGATCTCTTCCCAGCGCGGGTCCTGGTCCTTGTTGTCCTTCTCCACCTGCTTCTGCAGAGCATCGGCCTTGGTCTTGAAGGGCTGCCAGATGGCATCGCAGGCGGGAATCGGCTTGTCGCCGAGCTTCACCATGGTCACGCCGGCCATGGCCATGCCGCCGCCGATCCGCACGATGGCGACCTCGTTGGGCGCGGTGTTGCCGGAGGGCTCCTCGGTCTGGAGGCCGAGCCAGGCGGTGGCGGTCTCGCCCGGCGCGGCGGCCACGGGCAGTTCCACATAGGGCTGGTAGAAGCCGCCGTCGAAGCCGACGGCATTGGTGTAGAATTCGGGCGTGCCCGCCGCCGCCTTCACGCCGGAGGCGAAGGCCTTCGGGGCATCCGGGTCCTTGGCGCGGTCGGCGAGCCAGGCGGTGAAGATGCTTTCGGGCACAACCACCAGACGGGTGTCGAAATCCTTGCTGACGAAGGAGAGGCCGCCCAGATCGTGCGCGGGGGTTTTCTCGTCGTAGGTCAGCACGCGCAGCGTATATTCGGGCGAGCCCAGACCCTTGAACTTCATCGGGCCGACGAGGGCCGTCATGCGCTTGCCGAGATCCTTGAGCGCGGCTTCCTCGCGCTTGATCACGGCCTCGTCGCCGCTCTTGCCGGCCTTGGCGGCGGCGAGGGCGGCAGCCGTCGCCTTGTCGCGGGCGGCGACATAGTCGCTTAGCGGGTCGGCGGCGGCGATCGCGGGCAGAGCGGTGGAGAGGATGAGGGCGCAGGCGAGGGAACGAACCGAACCACGGAAGGGGCCGCTCATGGGGGCAGTCCTCTGGGAGAGAAAGGTTTGGCTTTCAACCGGGCGCAGCGGTAG
>JBFWJB010000283.1:0-4071 GCA_050253435.1 Rhodospirillaceae bacterium | reverse complement strand
TCCGCCGGGGCGAGGTGGGCGGCGGCATCGAGGATTTCGACGCGGCCGTGGCGGACGCCTGCGGCGATCGCCTGTTGCGCTTCGGGCGGGGTGGCGAGGTCGTCGCGGCCGCCGATGGTCAGGACCGGGGTTTCGATTTCCGCGAGGCGGGCGCGCACGTCGAAGGTGGCAAGCGCCTCGCACACGCCGGCGTAGCCCGCGGCGTCGGCGACGCAGAGGGAATCCAGCAGGGCGGTGGCGGTGGCCGGGTCGCGTTCGGTGAAGCCGGGGGCGAACCAGCGCCCGGCAGAGGCCTCGCGCAGCACGGAGCAGCCCTGGGCGCGCACCAGGTCGGCGCGTTCGCGCCAGCCTGCCGCCTCGCCGATTTTGGCGGCGGAATTGAGGATGACGGCGCGGTCGATGCGGTCCGGCGCGTCGAGCAGGAGCTGCAGGCCGATGCATCCCGACACCGAGACCCCGGCGTAGAAGAAGCCCTGTCCGGTCGCGCCGCTGCGGGCCTGGAAGGCATCGACGGCGGCGCGCACGGCGCGGGCGAGGGTGGCCATGTCGGCGGCGGGTGCGGCCTTCGCCGAGCGGCCGTGGCCGGGCAGGTCGAAGCCGAGCACGGTGAAGCGGCCGGAAAGGCGTTGCGCCGTGGCGCTCCACAGCGCCGCCGCGGAGGTGCCGAGCGACGGCCCGACCACCAGAAGCGGCCGCGCCGCGGCTTGCGGCGCGCCGAGTTCGGCGGTCAGAAGAAGGGGAAGCTGGGTCATCATCGGTCTCCGCTGCAGCTGTGTGTGGGGGTTACTGGACGGCGATGTCCGAGGGGTGGGTGGCGAGCGGCGTCACCTGGAAGCTGCTGTAGGGATAGAGCGGCAGGTCCTGCAGGAGTTTGTGCAGTTCGTCGTTGCTGGACACGTCGAAGATCGAATAGTTGCTGTACTGGCCGACCACGCGCCAGATGTGGGCCCAGCGCCCGTCGCGCTGCAGCGACAGGGAATAGGCCTTCTCCGTCGCTTTGATTTCCGCGAATTTTTCCGCCGGCATGTCGAGCGGCGGGTGAACGTCCATGCGCACCAGAAAAAGCATTCGTCGTCTCCTTGCAGTAAGGCCGCCGGGGGAGCCGGCGGGTTGTGGCAGATTCGCTGGGATGAGGCGCTGCGGCCTTGCCCGCGGGATTCAAGCTATATCAATCCAAGAAGATAACTTCAACGAAGAATACAATTAAATGCATTGTTTATAAATTTATTCTTTTTTATCAAAAAATCGAAAAAGCTTATTAAGCCGACTAACCCATATAAAATTCCCGCATCATGCTATCGTCAACCCGATATTTTTCTGCATTTTTTAGAAGAAACACTTGATTAAGTAGATATTCTAAACAATAACACTACTTTTTTCATGTTGTACTCTATGTGAGTACATGATACATCCAAAAACACCTTGATGTGTAAAAATGCTTCATAAGGCAGCACGGCAGATGCCGTGAGGGAGGCAAATACAATGGCAAACCAATCGACTGCCGCGCCGAACGGCGCGATGTGGAAGTTACCGTCCCGCCGCTCCCTGCTCACCATCGCGCTGTTGTTCGCGGTGGGTCTGGTGGCGTGGATGACGGTTCCCGCGCCGGAGGGAATGAAACCGGCGGCGTGGCATCTCTTTATCATTTTCGTTCTCACCATTATCGGCCTGATCCTCCAGCCGTTCCCGCTCAGCGTGATGGCGCTGGCGGGCATCGGCGTGGCGATCTTCACCAAGGTCCTCACCCCGGGGCAGGGCATGTCCGGCTTCGGCAGCGCGGTGCTGTGGATGATCCTGATGGCGATCTTCATCTTCCGCGCCATCATCAAAAGCGGCCTGGGACAGCGCATCGCCTATTTCTTCGTCGCCAAGCTCGGCAAGCACGCCCTCGGGGTCGCCTACGGTCTCGGCTTCACCGACCTGGTGCTTGCCCCGGCTACGCCCTCGGCGATGGCGCGCGGCGGCGCGATCGTGTTGCCGATTCTCCGCGCCGTGGCCTCCACCTACGATTCCGAGCCCAACTCGCCCTCGGCGGACCGCATCGGCAAGTATCTGACGCTCACCGAGGCGCACATGAACTCCGCCTCCAGCGCGATGTTCCTCACCGCGATGGCGGCCAACCCGCTGATGGTCGGCTTCGCCACCCAGTTCGGCGTCACCATCACCTGGGGGTCGTGGTTCCTCTACGCGCTGCTGCCCGGCGTGATCTCCCTGCTGCTGATCCCGCTGCTCTGCTATGCGGTCAGCCCGCCGGAAGTGAAGCACACGCCGGAAGCCGCGGCCAACGCCACGGCGCACCTGAAAGCGATGGGCCCGCTCTCCACCCATGAAAAGCTGGTGGTGTTCGTCATTCTGCTGCTGCTGGTGCTGTGGACGGTGGGCGCGGTGTTCTTCCACGTCAGCTCCGTCACCGCTACCGTGGTCGGCCTTCTGGTGCTGCTGTTCAGCGGCGCTCTGGACTGGTCCGACGTTACCGGCGAGCGCACCGCCTGGGATACCCTGGTGTGGTTCGCCTGCCTGCTCACCATGGCGAACTTTCTCAACAAGCTCGGCTTCATTCCGTGGTTCAGCCAGCTCAACGCCGGGATGGTAAGCGGCCTCTCCTGGCCCGTAGCCTTCGTGCTGCTGGCGTTGATCTACTTCTACGCCCACTACTTCTTCGCCTCGCTCACCTCCCACGTCGCGGCGATGTACGTGGCCTTCACCGGCACCGCGGTGGCCGTCGGCGTGCCCGCGACCCTGGCGGTGATGGTGTTCGCCTTCCTGTCGAGCTATTTCTCGACGATCACCCATTACGGCGGGGCCGCACCGACCCTGCTGTTCGCCCAGGGATATTTCCCGACCGTCGAGTGGTGGAAGAAGAACTTCGTGATGAGTCTCTTCAACCTGACGATTTGGATCGGCGTGGCCACGGCGTGGCTGAAAGTCCTGGGCGCCTGGTAGGGGCCAACAGGAGGCGGATATGGACTTGTCGGATCTGAGAACCTTTCTCGTCGTCGCGGAAGAATGCCACTTCGGGCGTGCGGCCGAACGGCTGGGGATTTCCCTCGCCCAGGTGTCGCAACGCATCCGCAGGCTGGAAGACGACCTGAACGCCGAACTGCTCGCCCGCACCACCCGCACCGTCTCGGTCACCGAGATCGGCCAGGAGCTGGTGGCCGAGGGCAGGGATCTGCTGGCGCAGATCGACGGCGTCGCGCAGCACATCCGCCGCCTTGCCTCCGGGCAGGAGGGGGTTCTGCGGCTCGGGGTGATCGGATCGGTGAGCTATACGCTGCTGCCGCGCATCGCGCAGATCATCGAAACCACGATGCCGGGGATCAAACTCAAGGTTCACGCGGGGATGTTCACCCCCGCGCAGGAACAGGCGCTGCTCGATCGCAGCATCGATATCGGCCTGTTGCGCCTGCCGATCCGCATCCCCGGCCTCTCCTACCGCGTGGTGGCGAGCGACCCCCTGGTCCTCGTGCTCGCCGCCGGGCACCCCCTGGCCGACAGGCCGGAAGTGCGGGTCGAGGATCTGCGCGAAGAAGCCTTCATCACCTATCCGCATGCGTCCGGATCGGTGGTCCGCGAAGCCGTGCTGCGCCAGTGCGAACGGGCCGGCTTCATCCCCCACAGCCTGCTGGAGGTGAGCGACACCGGCACCCTGATCGGTCTCGTCGCCTCCGGCCTCGGCGTCGCCCTGGTGCCGCGTTCGGCGCAAAGCCTGCGCATCTCCGGGGTCAAGTACGTGGACCTGAGCCTCACCGAAAACATGGATATCGCCCTGACCTGGAGACAGGCGAGCAATTCCCTTGTGCTGCGGCGGGTGCTCGGCGTGCTTGACGACGCGGGCATGTTCATCGGCCCCGAAAAACATTCCGAGGTGAAACCATGAAGATCACGAAAGTCGAGGCCATTCCGTTCTCGATCCCCTACGTCCACCCGCTCAAGTTCGCCTCCGGCGAGGTATATACCGCGGAACACATCCTGGTGCGGGTGCACGGCGAGGACGGAGTCATCGGCTCCGCCGAGGCCCCGCCCCGGCCCTACACCTACGGCGAGACCCAGGACGGCATCAAAGCCCTG
>JBFWJB010000282.1:0-4087 GCA_050253435.1 Rhodospirillaceae bacterium | reverse complement strand
TGCTTGCGCGAGGCCACCACCGTTCCGATTACCTGTCCGATCACCATGTCGCCCTCGCTTCCTCTTGGTTGCGCAGAATCCGCACGCCGTGGCGCTCCGCGGCCTCGCGCGCCAGCGGCGTCAGCAGCGCCGCCGGAGCGCAGAGCAGGTCCGCGCCGCGGCGCGCCGCCGCCATCACCGTGCCGCCGGAGATCACCCGTTCGTCGGCGGCGAGAACCGGACGCCGCAGCGCGGGCGCCGCCGTCGCCGCGCGGGCGGGCAGCAGCGCCGCGACGCATTCGGCGAATCCGGCGAGCCCGGTCACCGTCGCGCCGAAGCGCTGCACGGCGTGCAGCCGTTCCTCCACGGCGTGGCGCAGGGCGGCGTTGGCCGCGCCGAAGCCGAGCTCCGCGCGGCCTTCCGGCTGCGTCGCGCCGTCCGCCGCAAGGATCAGGGGCTTGCCCGCGAACAGCGCGTGCAGCATCAGGTTGCCGGCCTGGGTGTCGGCGATCAGCAGCGCGAGCTTGGACAGCGCGTTGACGCTGAGCATCGGCACGGCCACGGCGTCCGCCTCGCGCAGGACCTGGAACCACGCCGGGGCCGGCAGGACCTCCCAGTGCGGAAAGCCTTCCAGGGACTCGCGCAGCGCGCCGCCGATCAGATGCTCGGCCGTCGCGGAGAACGCCAGCCGCAGGCGGAAACCGCGCAGGATCAGGCCCTGCAGCTGGCCCGCCGCTTCCGCGAGGCCGACCGTCGCGCCGGTGAGAACGACGACGAGGCAGCCGCGGGAACCGTCCGCGCCGAGACGCGGCGCCAGCCGTTTGAGCACCTCCGCCACCAGCTTCTGCAGTTGCTCGTCGCCGTCGTGCATCGCCTCACCTCCATTCGGCCGTGCGCGGGCCGCGCGCGCAGCGCAGCGCGATGCCCAGCGGCGTGACCAGCAGCGGGTGGTTGGGCTGAAGGACCGGCAGGCCGGTTTCCTGCTCCATCACGTGCGCGATGCCGGGAAAACAGCTGGTGCCGCCGACCAGGTAGAGGGTCTTCACGGGCAGTCCGGAGATGTGGCTGCGGACGATCGCGGCCATCTTCTGGAACACCGGGCGCACCAGGGGGAAAAGGTCGTACTGCCGCGCCGGATCGGTCTTGATGCGTTCCGCCTCGTCCACCGGAATCTTGAAGTTCCCGGCGAGCACGAGGTCGAGGTGGGTGCCGCCGGTGGCCTCGTCGGCGGTGTAGACCACCTCGCCGCCGGAGAGCACCGAAATGCCGGTGGTGCCGCCGCCGATGTCCACCACCACGCCGTCGGAAATGCCCAGAACCTCGGCCGCGGCGCTCGGCTCGTCGAGCAGGCCTGCGACCTCCAGGTCCGCCGCCTCCAGCACGTTGCCGACGGCGCGCGCGTTGCGCCCCCCGGTGCCCGGCGGGTAGGCCGCCATCGCCTCGCGGATCGGATATCCGGCGCGGCGGATCGCCTCCACCTGCGCGCGCAGCAGGCTGATCGCGCCGATGTAGTCGAGCACCAGTCCGTCGCGGATGCTGGCGCGGCTTCTGGTCAGCGCCCCGGCCAGCGGCGTGCCCTCGGCGTCCACCACCGCGGTGACGATGTAGGCGGTGCCGAGATCGACGCCGGCGAAAAGGGGCGCGCGCGCATCCGCGGCCGGGTTCAGGGCCAGCGCCGCCTCGAACCTCGCGAGCCTGAGGTTGGCCGCGGGAAGGATGGCCGCGGACTCTTGCGGCGGCGCCTTTCCCTTGCCCGCAATCGGGATAGGTCTCGCCGAGAGGCGCTCCGGCGCATCGCGATGGAGAGAGAGGGCCGGCATCGCCTTATCCTTCCTGCCCGGTTACCGAACGGATCGCCGCCTCGGCGGCGCCGCGGGCGCGTTCGACGTCGGATTCCTTGCCGGAGAGGTAGAGGCGTCCGGCAGCGCCGAACAGCCGGATGTCGACGATGGTGATCCGCGCGTTCTTCTCCGCCTCGTTGGCGGCGAGCGCGATATAGGTCGCGGGGACCACCTCCATGATGTAGAGATCCTGTCCGGCGATCAGCAGCGAGGCCAGGCGGTTCACGTTGACCACCTGGGCGTGGTAGTCGTTGACCTTGTGGATGATCTCGGAGGCGAGAATCTTCGGCTTGATCCGGTCCTCCTCCCTTACCCCCAGCATCTTCAGGGCGGCGCCCGCCGCGTGTTTCACGTCCGCCTGGGTGCGGGAGTGAAACTCGAGGATGCCGAAGCTGCGCTCCACCACCAGCAGGCCCGGCAGCACGAACGCCGACTTCAGGGCGGCGTCGGCGACCTGGTTGATCATCATGCCGGGCGCGATTTCGATGAAATTCGCAGCCATGCCGACGACGGGCAGGTAGCCCCGCATGTTGGTTGCCAGGTAGGCGGAGAATTGCGGCTGCAACCTGTCCAGATAAGCGTATGTACGAAGCTCGACCACGGCGCTCTCCTTGGCGTTTGTCACTCACGGGCCGGGGCGCGCGGCCTCCGGCGGGGTTGCGGGTTCAGCGTTTCCCGCCCGGCTTGCGGGGTTTCGCCTTCGCCGACGGCGGCGTCTTTGCGGGTTTCGCCGCCGTCGGTTTGGGCGGCACCCGCGGTGCGGTCGGAGATGCGGGTGCGGCCTCGGGTTCGGAGGAAGGCGGAGACGCCGCCGGAGACTCCGCGGACGCCTCAGGGTCTAGGGGGAAGTCCTGAGGCTCCGGCGAGTGGGCAACCTCCTCCGGAGACGGGGAAGGTGGAGGCTCCGGCGGCGCGGAAGCGGGCGCCTCGGGCGCGGCGCAAACGGGGTCCGCTTCCGGCGCGGCGGCCGGCGGCGGGGGTGGTGGCGGTGGCGGCGGGATCTGCTGTTTTGGCGCCGCAGCCTCCATCGTGGTGAACCCGAACTCCGCGCCCAGCGCCTGGAGCTGGCGGTCGGGGCGCGGGATGACGTGCACGGAAACCACCTTGCCGACCTTGCGCGCCGCCGCCTCGGCGGCGGCGACCGCGGCCTTCACCGCGCCGACGTCGCCGGAAAAGCCGACGGTGATCAGCCCGGCGCGGGCGCGCGCGGTGCCGAGCACCACCACGTCGGCGGCCTTGCCTCCGGCATCCGCGGCTTCGACCGCGGCGGTGTAGCCCCATGTTTCGATCAGTCCGAGGCTGCTGCGGGGTTCCATGGTCCCTCCTTATGGTTTCCTCATCCGCGCGATCACCAGATCGGCCAGCCGGTCGATCAGCGCGGCCTCGTCGAAGGGGGCGGCCGCGGCCGGCTCCGGCGCGGGTGCCGATTCCGGCGCCGGGGGCGCATCGTCGAAGACGAGCGGGTTGCCCTTGACCAGCCGCGCCGCGTTCTTGCCCAGGCGCAGCAGGCGCTCCGGCGTGGTTTCGGCGGCGTCGAGAACGAACAGCGGCGCGCGCCCGGCGAGGTCGCGGTGATGCAGCGCCACGGTTCCCGCCGCGCCGTCGAAGGCGATGCCGACGTTGAGCGCCGACATGTGCGCCGCCTCCTCGGCGAGGGCGGCCGCGCCGCCATGCTCCACGGCGCCGACCTCGGCCGGAATCTGCTCTTCCTCCAGGCCCCAGAGCAGCGGCCGCAGCACCGCTTCGTCGGTGCGGAAGGCGACCACTTGCACCGCCGGACGCCGTTCGGGGATGGGGGCGGCTTCGGCCATCGCTTACGCCTCCTCGCTTTGCGCATGGGCGAGCACCAGTCCGGTGGCGACGGCGTTGCGCGGGCCTTCGCTGCCGCGCACGTTCGCCCGCCCGGTGACCACGCCGTAGTCCATCAGCGCGTCGGAAATCATCTTCGGAATCTCGAAATCCAGCCCCGAGCCGCCGACCAGCACGACGAAGTGGATGAGACGGATGTTCTGCGCCGGGGCGACCCGCTCCAGGGCGCGCAGCGCGTTGCGCACGAACACCTTGTGCTTCGCCTGCTGCCGCACCGAGACGATCTTGCCGAGGAGCTCCTTGGTCTCCACCGGCACCCAGCCACCGGGCGCGAGCACGACGATGCGGCCGAACAGGCGCGGATCGAGCGGCTCGTGGAAGAACTCCACGGAGCCGTTCTCGTGGCGCATGTGGAACAGGGATTCGACCTTGGCCAGGGGGTATTTCTTGATGTTTTC
>JBFWJB010000281.1:0-4090 GCA_050253435.1 Rhodospirillaceae bacterium | reverse complement strand
ACGAAGCGGGTTGCGAGCAGCGCCACCACCACCGGCGACAGCAGCCCGCAGGCCATGGTGACGATCCATAGGGCGTCCTTGACCTGCTCGAAACTCACGCCCATCGGTGCGCCCTTTCATGCTTGGCCTGACAGTCGATGCACCGGCGCGCGGTGGGCAGCGCGTCCAGGCGTTCCGGCTCGATCGGTACGCCGCAGTCGGCGCAGATGCCGGTGAGGTTTGGGGGCGCTTCGGTGCGCTGCCGATGCGCCGCCAGTGCGTCGGCCAGGCGATCCGCGAGCAGCTGCTGGACCTGATCCATCTCGTCCACCTACGGTTTCCCCCCGGCTTCCGCGCGGGCATGGGCGGCGGCGATGGTGGCCACGTCTACTCCGTGCTGCCCGTCTCCAGCAGCTTGATCACCTTCGCTTTCGTAGAGTTCCAGCGCGCGAGTGGCCCGGTCGAGGGCGGTACGTAGGTGCGCACAGCTGTCGGCAGGGCTTCCGGCTGCGGGCACGGCGGCACCACCGTCTCGGGCGGAGAGGCCGCGCAGGCGGTCAAGAGCGCGGCGCAGATCGGCAGAAAGGCGAGCGCCTTCACGGCTGGCCTGCTCACGGGCCTGGGCAAGTTTTTCATAGGCTTCATCCCTGGAAAGGGCCGCGGCGCGCGCGGCGCGCTCTGCCGCCAAGGTTCTCCCGGTTTCGGAGGCGAGGGTGGTTGCGGCGGCCTGTTCGCGCTTGGCGATTTCCGCCCGGTAGATCGCCGCGTCGAAGGTGTGCACCAGGGCGCCGGTGGCGACGATCGCCAGCGCGACGCCCACCCACGCCAAGGCGGATAGGGAGATGCCGAAAAAGCCCGCGAGCTTGGAAAGCAGCTTCATCACAGCCCGGCCTCCATCATCGTTCGCCACTTGGCGATGGCGCGCACGTAGCCCGCCGTTTCGGCGGCGTGGCGGGGGCCGGTGACGGCGGGGAGGCAGGGCGCTATATCGGGCCAGTCGCGGGCGCCGCCGCAACTTCGCTGGGCGGAAAGGATGTTGCCCAGGCCCGCGTTGTAGCTGGCCTGGGCAAGCGCCTGGCGGCGGTCGGGCGGGCGCGGCGCGGTCCAGGCGCGGCGCAGCTGCGCCATGTAGTAGGCCCCGGCGGCAATGGCGATGTCGTCATGGGGCGAGGCGGCGGGGCCGAGGCGCAGCTGGGTGCGCAAATCCTCCCAGGTGCCGGGCATGATCTGCGCCAGGCCCGCCGCGCCCACGGGCGAAACGGCGGCGGGGTCCAAGCGGCTTTCCTGGTAGAGCTGGGCTTTCCAGCAGACGGGATACGGGTAGTCCGGCCAGTAGGTGGACACCGCCCGCGCAATGGCATGGTCGTAGCGCGCGGGGAACACGGTGGATGCATCGGCCCGCGTGCAGCCCATCAGCCCGGCGATCACCAGCCCCAGCGCCGCGAAGCGCAGGCCGTAGTAGATGGCGGCGGAAAACGGGCTCTTGCGGATCGCCGCAAGCGCCGCGCCGAAGCCCTTGGGGTCGGTGCGGGAGAGCGCCTTGGAGGCGCGGGCGTCGAGCCAGCGGGACACGAAAACCAGCAGCACGATGCCGAGAGCGGCATAGGCGATCTTGAGCGCGGCGGCGGTGATGACGAAGCTATCGAACACGGATAATCCCCCGGTCCTGTTCCTGTTCTTGACAGAACTAGACGGCAGGGGGGCGTTCGGGAAGGAACGGAAGAACGGGAACAGGACCGGGGGAGGGTTCCGGTTGGCCTTATTCGGCCTTTGAAACGGCCTTGAAAAGGTCGGGCAGCGTGCCTTCCTCGGCGGCCTTGGCGGCGTTGGCCACCTTGCGCACGTAACGCTGGGTCACGCCCAGCGCCAGGGCCGTCTGGCGGCGGCTGCCGGGGGGCGCGTCCATGATGGCTGCTTTTTTCAGATTGCGATAGACCCCGCGCGGGATCACCACGGTCAGCCCGCCGTAGACCGCCGCCAGCGCCAGGGCGGCTTCGTGCCCCACCAGGCGCGCCAGGGGATGGTCGGACCCCGGTGCCTTGGGGATGTAGGTTTCCACCCCGCCCAGGGCCTCGGCCAGCACGATCGCCTTGCGCGGGCCGATGATGCGCGCGATCTGCGCCAGGCCCTGCGGCCAAGTGCGGGTTTCGGCCAGGCTTTCGGCGGGCTGTTCGGTCATTCCGCGCCCTTTCCATCATGGCGGCGCGCCATCGCCTTCAGCGCCTCCACCACCTTGGTCAAATCCGCGTCTGCCATCAGGTCGGGGTCGGCGGTGATGCCCTCCTGGCCGGGGTAGACCACACGGCCACAGAAGGCCCGCAGCGCCTCCCGTGTGCCGGTGCGGACGTACCCCGCCGCCGCGCCCACCTGCCACAGCGCGTGGACCTTGCGCGCCAGGGGGTTGCGGGCGCGGGGGAACGCCGGGCCGCCGTTGAGGTGGTCGAGCACGGCGAGGATTTGCCGGTCGGTCATATCCTTGGCGCTGGTCTTGCCGGTCTGCGCGGCCAGCATCTGGCGGTATGCCGCATCGTCCAATCCGGCCTTGGCGGCGGCGGCATGCAGCGCGGCGTAAAGCTTCTTGCGCTGGGCGGTGTTCGCTACCATCTTACATCCTTAAAGTTGTCTATTTGCGCGGACGCACTATCATGAAGATTGAATATCCCGCCCTGGCCCTGCTGGTTTCCCTGGTCGCCGCCGCACCCGCCGTGGCGGCGGAGCGCGTTGACGGCCCCGTGACCGCGCAGGTGGTGCGGGTGATCGACGGCGATACCGTTGAGGTGCTGGCCAAGCCCTGGCTGGGCATGACGATCACGACGCGGGTCCGGGTGGCGGGGATCGACACCCCGGAGAAGGGCAGCCGCGCGAAGTGCCCGGCGGAAGCGGCGCTCGCCGAACGCGCCAGTGCGGCGGCGCGCGCCGCCCTGCCCGCAGGTGCGCAGGTGCGGATCAGCGGCATTGCCGAGGACAAATATGGCGGGCGCGTCGTCGCCCGCATCGCCGACCCGCAGGGCCGCGACGTGGGCCAGGCCCTGATCGCCGCGGGCCTGGCGCGGCCCTATGACGGCGGGCGCAAGTCCAGCTGGTGCCGATAGCGTCATGTCAACCGTCCAAGTCTGCGCGAAAGCGCGGCTGCGCGCGGGTTTCAGCGTCGGCTGCATCGGCCATCTGCCGCAGGCCGTCAGCCTCCGGGGCCTGGCCGTCCAGTAGGGCGCGGGCGTGGCGCAGTTCGGTGCGCAGGCGCGTGCGCGCATAGCGCAGGTTGTGCCGACACCCGGTGAACGGTGCGGCGACCAGCACCAGGCTTTCCAGCGCGGCGCGCAGCTGGGCGGGAGTGGCGGCGCCGGTCATGAAGAATTCTCCATGCCAGCAACAGCCTCAGCGCAAATTTTGCTTATAGCGTTGCCACCGGGGCAGAAGATGGGACCGCTGGCGCGGATTTTTCCGCCGTAACCCTGGATAGTCTCTTCAATTTCTTGAAGATTATTCGGGAAATTCCCCTGTGCGCGTATCTTGATGACCGTGGAAAAGTCAACGAACGTTGTCAGTTTCTTGGCGCAGGCGGCGGCGGCGGCGGGCGTGGGAAATTCCCGGCCTATCACCAGGCCGGTGCGCGGTTCGGTGATGGTCCAACCGGGGCCGTTGATGGTTTTATGGACGTAGAGGCCGGAGACTTCTTCCGCGCTCACGGACAGCGGGCCAAATGGCATTGGTATGATGATGTCGATCATGATCACTTCTCCCTCTTGATCGTCGGCAGGCCGCGCTTGCGGCGTTCGGCGTTGGCGAGGCGCCACAGGGTGTGGGTGTTGGAGCGCCTGCCGTTGATGATCCAGGGGCGGCGCTTGTCCACGCACCGCGACGACAGCACCGTCATGCCGCAGGCGCGCAGGGTTTCGATTGCGGGCTGGTTGACGCCGAACGACACGCTGCGGGTGACGCCGTGGCGGGCGATGTGGGCGGCGATCAGGCGCTCGCGCTCGTCCGGGTCGAGGTCCGGTACGCGGCGCGCGGGGCACGGCTGGGTGGCGTGGCAGGCTTCAAAGTCGTGGCGGAGGATCGCCGCGAACTCGCCGGTGGTGATCTCGATCGGTGCGATCTGGTTCATGGTGTC
>JBFWJB010000280.1:0-4091 GCA_050253435.1 Rhodospirillaceae bacterium | reverse complement strand
GGGCGTCGCCCGCGCGAGGAAGCGGCGCCTGCTTCGGGGCCGCTTTCCCCTTTTCCGAAGAGGAATAGCCCCTAGGGCCGGGCGTTCGTTGCGCGATGGCGAAGCGCGTCGACCAGGAGAGCGAAGGCCGGGGAGGATTGGCGGCGGCTGGGATAATAGAGATGGTGTCCATCCCATACCGGGCACCAATCCTCGAGTACGCGCACAAGGCTTCCGTCCGCAAGGTAAGGCGCCACGATGTCCTCGGGCATATGGCCGAGCCCGAAACCGTCGACGCACCCCTTCAGAACCTGAAAGACGCTGTTGAAGACGAGTTGTCCGCCAACCCGGACACGCAGCTCTTCGCCATCTTTTTCGAACTCCCAGGCATATAGCCCCCCGTGCGTAGGCAGCCGCAGGGTGATGCACGCATGGTCCACCAGGTCTTGCGGAGCGGTCGGCATGGGATGGCGTGCGAAGTAGGCGGGCGCACCGACAACCGCAAACCGGACGTCGGGGCCGATCTTGACCGAGATCATATCCTTCGCGACTTGCTCGCCAAGCCGGACCCCGGCGTCGAAGTGGTCCGCGACGATATCCGCCAGGCCGTAATCGATGATGAGCTCCAGCTTGATGTCGGGGTATTCGGCCAGGAATGTTTTGAGCTTCGGCCACAGGACCATCTCGATGGCATAGTCCGTCGCGGAGATGCGGATGTTTCCCGACGGCCTGTCGCGGAATTCGCCGATCGCCTCGATTTCCGCCTCGATCTCCTCGAATTTTGGCGCGATCCGAAGGAAAAGGCGCTCACCGGCTTCGGTCAGGGCGACGCTTCGCGTCGTGCGCGACAGCAGCCGGATTCCCAGGCGCGTTTCGAGCTGGCGGATGGTGTGGCTGAGCGAGGATTGCGAGATCCCGATTTGCGCGGCCGCCTTGGTGAAGCTCCGCTCTTTCGCCACGGCGAGGAACGCGAGAAAGCTGTTGATGTTCTTTTTGGTCATGGCGTCGGTTCCCATCGCTTGCGGGGGGAAGGCGATTTGTATATGGGGCTGGAGCCTGTGCGGATTTATGAAAAAAAGCCATAAGGGCATGCAATTTTATCCGGCTAGTTTTTGGGAGGCGGCCGCTCGATATAGCGGTATCCGCTCCGCCGCGCGGATGCGGGAGCCTTCGGGACTGGAAAGGCAGACGCATTGACCGTGAAAAACATCCTCTTCGTTGCGATCGCTGCGGCCGTGCTGGCGGGCGCGTTTGGCGTCCGGCAACTCCGAGCGGAGGAAAACGACCGGGTCGCGTTCCCGCACGGCTATGAGAACGGCGTGCATTACGCGACGGTCAACCGTGGCGGAATCCGCGAGGAGCTGTTCACCAGCCGCGCGGCGGCCGAGGCCGCCAAGCGGGGACTGCCGCTGCCCGAAGGCACGGTCATCATGCTTGAGGACCACCGCCAGGGCCGCCTCTACCGTTACGTCGTGATGGAAAAGCGCGCGGGCTGGGGCAACGCGTACCCCGAGGACATCCGCAACGGCGATTGGGACTACCGCGAATTCCGGGCCGACAAGACGCCCAACCCGGCGGAAGACGGCACGCGCTGCCTGGCCTGTCACAAATCGCAGGCCGGAAACGATTTCGTTTTCACCTACGACCGCTTGCGGGCGGCGCGCTGATGCGCCACGGCATCGTCAAGTCCCGCGGCTTCGCCTTTGCCGCGGCCACGCTTTCGCTCTGCGCCGTTTTCGCGGCTTCGGCGACCCCGATTCCGCTCTATGCGATCTACCGGGCCGAGGACGGCCTGACCTATGCGGACCTTTCCTTGACCGCGGTCAGCTATTTTGCCGGCGCGATCACCGCGCTCCTCGTGTTCGGGCGGTTGTCCAATCATCTCGGGCGGCGGCCGGTGTCTCTGATGTCGCTTGCGCTGGCCGAGGCGTCCTGCGTTCTTCTTCTGGATGTTCCAAGCGCGACGCCGTTGATCGGCGGACGGGTGCTCCTCGGTCTCGCCTGCGGGCTTGCGTCCAGCGCGATCGCGGCGTTCATCGCCGATAACGCACCCCCGTCGCCCTGGCTTGCGCCCGCGATAACCTGCAGCGGGCCGATGGTTGGGCTTACCATCGGCGCAATCGGGTCGGGCGCGGTGATCCGGTCCGGCCAGATGGTGCACACGCTGCCCTATCTAATCGTTATGGGGGCGCTCGCGGTTTGTGCGGTTCTCGTTCTCATGGCGCGGGAGACGGTTTCACGCCGCCCCGGCGTGCTGGCGTCCCTGCGCCCGGCTATCGCCTTGCCGGAGAAAAGCCGACGCCTGTTCCCGGTCGCATGCTGCATCTTCGCCGCCACATGGGGGCTTGGCGGCTTCTATCAGGCCTTCGGTCCCTCGATGGCGACGGATCTGCTGGGATCGGACGACGCGCTCGTTTCCGCCGCGGTGTTTTCGTCGCTGATGGCGCCCGGCGCGATCGGCGGGGCCCTGGCCGGCCGTATGCCGCCCGCACGTGCGCAACGTCTCGGCATGATCTGTTTTGCTGCGGCGCTGGCGTGCGTTCTTCTGTCGTTGCGCGCCGCTGCGGTTCTGCCGTTTCTGGCGGCCAGCCTGGCCACCGGAATCGCACAAGGCGCGGTGCTCACCGCGAGCATCCGCGGCCTTCTTGCCCATGCCTCGATGGCGGAACGCGCGGGCGTCTTTTCCGTGATCTTCGCCACCTCCTATTGCGGGGCGGCGTTTTCCTCTTTCGCCGCGGGGCAGTTCGCCAGGGAGCTTTCCCTCCTCCAGGTTGCGTGCGGGTTCGGCATGCTGGCCGGATTGGTTTGCGCCATCACGTTGGTGGCGGCGCGCAATCCGGCGTGCTTTCAGGAGTGTGCCGTCGAGGAAAACGCCGCCTGATTTATGGATTTTTTTCATAAGTCCATGCAACTTTCCCCGGCTACTCATGCCGTGGGATACGCCTTATCTCTGAGGGCATCGGATTAGAGTACGAGAGGCGCCGCGTCTGGCGGAGCCTCGAAAGGAGACCTCATGGATATCAAGAAAATCGGAAGCCAGCCTTCGATGCAGGGACCGGCGGATTGGTTCACCGGCACGGTCCGCATCGACCCGCTCTTCCAGCCGGAGGAACCCGCCCGCGCATCCGGCGCGGCCGTGACGTTCGAACCGGGGGCCCGCACCGCCTGGCACACGCACCCGTTGGGGCAGACGCTGATCGTGACCGCCGGTTTCGGCCGGGTGCAGCGGGAAGGCGGGCCGATCGAGGAAATCGGTCCCGGCGACGTGGTGTGGTTCCCGGCGGGAGAAAAGCACTGGCATGGCGCTTCCCCGACCGTGGCGATGACTCATATCGCGTTGCAAGAAGTGCTGAACGGTTCGGCGGTCGAATGGCTCGAAAAAGTTTCGGATGCCGACTACGGAGTCTGAGCGGATGCATGCGGGATCGCGGCGGCGCGTAGGGCGGGCTTCGGCGCGTTGGGCCGCCGCCGCGGCCGTGTTGCTGAGCGTTTCGGGCGCGGCGCAAGGTCTTGCCGCAGAGGCTGGGGTGAATTCGATGAAGATCCGCATGATGGTCAACGGCCGGGAAGTGACCGCGACGCTCGACGATACGCCGATCGCGCGGGATTTCGCAGCCTTGCTGCCGCTGAAGCTGACCCTGACCGACTACGCCTCCACCGAAAAGGTGAGCGATCTTCCGCGCCGCTTGAACCCGGCCGGGGCGCCGCCCGGCTACGACCCGTCGGTGGGGGACATCACCTACTATGCCCCATGGGGAAATCTCGCGATCTTTTATCGCGATTTCGGCTATGCGAGCGGCCTGATCAAACTCGGAACGATCGACGCCGGGCTCGAGGCGCTGCAACAGTCCGGCGCGCTTTCCACGACGATGGAAACGGTTGCGCCATAGGACACGTCCGGATAGAATTTCACCTTCTGAAAGCGCGTGTGCGGGGAAGAAACGGCAACGGAGCCATAACGCCCCGTTGCCGTTGGAAGATCAGGACTTACGCTTGGCGAGAACTTGGTCTATCCCGGCGGTCATGCTTTTGGCCGCCGCGGCGCCCACGGCGGTCTGCAAGGTGGCGGCAACGCCGCGCAGCTGCGCCTCGGTGATCCCGACAGTCAGCGA
>JBFWJB010000279.1:0-4097 GCA_050253435.1 Rhodospirillaceae bacterium | reverse complement strand
CTCGGTCCCCTCGACCCCTTAACGGTTTTTCCGCGAAGCGGAATCATCCCTTATCGGCAGATACATACTGACTGCGCTTCGCGCGAAAAAACATAAGGGGTTTGGGGCCCAAGGCCCCAATGGGGTCCAGGGGTAAAGCCCCTGGGAGTTTTGAAACCCACCCGCCCTTATGGAATCTGCACGCGTTCGCGCAGGCGGAAGGGGGGCATACCGGGGCGGGTGGCGGTGACGCGGGCTTCCCACTGGCCTTTGAGCGGCAGGGAGGTTTCCGCTGCGTAGCGGCCGTTGCCGGTGGGCGCGAGGGTGATCTCGTGGTCGAAGCCCTTGACCGCCGGGCGTTCCAGGCGCACCGCGACGGCGAGGCCGGAGATCGGGCCGCCTTTCGCATCGGTCATGGTAAGGCGCCAGCGCACGGTGCGGGTATCGTCCATTTCGATGCGGGTGGCGGCGATGCCGAAGTCGGCCTTCCAGCCGAGCGCCTCCTGCGCCTTGGCGGCGGCGATTTCCGCGTTGTAGGCGTTGCCTTTTTCGAAGGCGTGTTCCACCGAGAGGCCGGAGAAGGTGGAAGTGGCGGCGAGCAGCATGACCATGTTGACGCCGATCACCACGACGAAGCCCACGACGAAAATCCACGGGTACCACCAGCCGTCTGGGCGACGCCGGGCCATCGCCGCGCTCACTTCGCGGGGGCCGCGAACAGGCTTTCCTGCGTCATGAAGGCGCCGCCGGAAAGGCTGGTGAAGACGAAATCCACTTCGGTGCGGGCATCGACCCTGGTGCCCCTGGGCACGGTGACGTAGACGCGGAAGACGCCCACCGCGTCGCCGGAGACCGGCAGCTTGACGCTGTCCACCGGCTCGTCGGTATAGCCGATGACGGTCAGCTGCGCGCCGTCGAGGCCGGCGAGGGTGAGCTGATAGTCCTGCGGCTTGCGCTGCATGTTGAGGATCTTGACGGTATAGCCGTTGCGGATCGAACCGTCGGAGAGGCGCACGTAGAGCGGGCTCCTCTCATGCAGGATGTTCACCGACTGGCGGGTGCGGGTGGTGAGCACGGTGGCGAGGCCGATCATCACCGCGAGCAGGATCGCCGCGTAGACCGCGGTGCGCGGCCGGATAAGGCGCAGGCGCGTGGGCAGGCCCCTGGCGCGCGCCACCTGGTTGGTGACGGAATCGTAGGAGATGAGGTTGCCCGGGCGGCCGATCTTTTCCATCACGCCGTTGCAGGCGTCGATGCAGAGCGCGCAGCCGATGCAGGCGAGCTGGGAGCCGTTGCGGATGTCGATGCCGGTGGGGCAGACCTGCACGCACATGCCGCAGTCGATGCAGTCGCCGCGGCCTTCGAAATTGCCGTCCTTGGGGGCCTTGCCGCGCGGCTCGCCGCGCCACGCCTCGTAGGTGACGATCAGCGAATCCTCATCGAACATCGCGGACTGGAAGCGCGGCCACGGGCACATGTAGATGCACACCTGTTCCCGCGCGTAGCCCGCAAACAGGAAGGTGGAGGCGGTGAACACCACCCACATCGACAGCATCCAGATGCTGGTGCGGCCGTGGATGAGGTCGGCGGTGGACTGGAACGCGTCGGAGAAATAGATCAGCCAGGTCCAGCTCGTCGCCAGCGCGATGAGCAGCCAGACGGCGTTCTTGGCGAGCTTCCTGCGCAGCTTGGCGGCGGAAAGCGGCTGGTTGTCGAACTTGATGCGGGCGTTGCGGTCGCCCTCGATGGCGCGCTCCACCGCGACGAAGATGTCGGTGAACACCGTCTGGATGCAGGTGAAGCCGCACCACACCCGGCCGAAGAGGGCGGTGGCGAAGAACAGGCCGATCGCGCCCAGCACCAAAAGGCCGGTGAGGTAATAGACCTCCTGCGGCCAGATCTCGATGCCGAAGAAGTAGCCGCGGCGGCCCGACATATCGAGGAGGATCGCCTGGTCGGCGGCCCCCGGCCCGCGGTGCCAGCGAATCCACGGCGCGACGAAGTAGAGGGTGAGCAGCACCGCGTTGACGCGGTTTTTCAGGGTGCGGAAGCGCCCGGAGGCGGCGCGCGGATAGACCTTGCGCGACGCGGCGAACAGCGACCGTCCCTGGGAGGAAACCGCCATCCGCCTACCGCCCGCCGCCCAGGGAGTGGACGTAGACCGCCACCTGTTTGATGTCCACATCCGAGAGGCGGCCCGCCCAGGCGGGCATCTCGCCGTGCTTCGGGTTGGTCACCTGCGCCAGGATGTCGGCCCGCGTGCCGCCGTAGAGCCAGATCTGGTTGTTCAGGGGCGGCGCGCCGGTGCCCTTCACCGCCTGGCCCTTATCGCCATGGCAGACCGCGCAGTTGTCGGCGAACACCTTGGCGCCTTCCGCCGGGCCGGGCTTGCCGTCGGCGAGCGCGAGGACGAAGTCCGCCACCGCGGCGATCTGGTCGCGGGTGAGGATGGCGTCACGGCCGAAGGCGGGCATTTCCGCGATGTGCGCGTCCGGGTCGCCGGAGCGCACGCCGTGCAGGATGGTCTGGCGGATTTCCTTAAGCGTGCCGCCCCAGATCCATTCGTCGTCGACCAGGGCGGGGTAGCCCTTGGCCCCGGCGCCGCCGACCATGTGGCAGGCCGCGCAGTTTTCCTTGAAGATCACCTCGCCGCCGCGCATCGCGTATTGCCGCAGTTCCGGATTGGCGGCGATCTCCTCCACCGAGGCGGACTGCATCGGGGTGAGCCATTTGCCGCGCTCCACCGCCGCTTCGGCAAGACTCTCCCGCCCCGCCTCGCGCGCGCTGAACCCGGCGAGGCCGTGGAAGAAGCTTTTCGCGCCCGGCACAGAGGGCATCACCAGGGCGTAACCCACCGCCCACACGATGCACACCATGAACACGATCACCCACCAGCGCGGCAGCGGGTTGTTGAACTCCGCGATGCCGTCCCACTCGTGGCCCATGGTCTTCGGGCCCTTGGGTGGGGTTTCCGGGGTCGCGGCCTGGTCCTTGTTGTCGTCCACCATCCTTGCCCCCTACCCCTTGTCCGCCGGCGGGTCGTCGTTGAGCGGGATCATCGCCGCCGCGTCGAAGCGGCTGCGGTTGCGCGGCCAGTAGGCCCACACCACCGCGGCGACGAACAGGCTCATCAGCCACAGACCCCAGATCGACCGGAAGAAGCTTACGAATTCATGCATCGCGCCCTCCCTATCTGTCCGCCGCGGCGGGGTCGAACTTGGTGAAGTCCACCATCCGCCCCAGCACCTGCAGATAGGCGATCACCGCGTCCATTTCGGTCAGGCGGTCCGGCTTGCCGTCGAAGTCGCCCACCGCCGCCTTGGGGTAGCGTTTCAACAGGGCGTCCACGTCCGCCTCCGGCGTCGCCTGCGCCGCGATGTCGGCGCGCGCCGCGGCGATCATCTCGTCGGTGTAGGGGTCGCCGAGGAATTTCAGCGTCTTCAGGTGCTCGGCGATGTCGTCCACCTTCAAGGGGGTTTCCGCCAGGTGCGGATAGCCCGGCATCACCGAGCCCGGCACCACCGAGCGCGGGTCGATGAGATGGCGGACGTGCCATTCGTTGGAATACTTGCCGCCGACGCGCGCGAGGTCCGGGCCGGTGCGCTTGCTCCCCCACTGGAAGGGCCGGTCGTAGATGCTCTCCGCCGCCAGCGAATAGTGGCCGTAGCGTTCCGCCTCGTCGCGGAAGGGGCGGATCATCTGGCTGTGGCAGAGGTAACAGCCCTCGCGCACGTAGATGTTGCGCCCGGCGAGCTCGAGCGGCGAATAGGGGCGCACCCCCTTCACCTTCTCGATCGTCGATTCGATGGTGAACAGAGGCAGCACCTCGACGATGCCGCCGATCGACACGGTGATGAAGATGCCGAGGATGAGGAACAGCAGGTTGCGTTCCAGCTTGGCGTGTTGCTTGAGGATGTTCATCCGCGCCGCTCCCCTACTCGGCCGCCGCAACGCCGGGCGCGGCCTCGAATGGGCGCTCCGCCCGCACGTCGCCCCGCACCGTGCGGTACATGTTGTAGGCCATGATCGCCGCCCCGGTGAGGAACAGCACGCCGCCGAGGGCGCGCACCACGTAGTAGGGGTGCATCGCCTCGACCGTCTCGATGAACGAATACTGC
>JBFWJB010000278.1:0-4122 GCA_050253435.1 Rhodospirillaceae bacterium | reverse complement strand
TCCGTGCCGCAGGCAAAAAGCCAAAGGTCGCTCTCGTCGCCGTCATGCGAAAACTCGTCGTCCTCGCAAACGCCATTATCCGCGACCAAAGGGATTATCAATCAGCCTGAGCAACACAGTTGCTCCCATAACACTTTGGGTTTTTGCGCGCAGCGCGATGGAGCCATCACGCGGCGTGACGGTTGATGGCCGCTGCGCGGCGAAAAAGTTAGGGGAGGTCCGGAGGGACCGAGTCCCTCCGGAACTTTTTGTTTTTCCGAACCCTCTTCCCCCACCCGCTTTGGGGGTTGCGTTTTGCGGGCGGCTGATCGGATAATGCGCGCGCATTTCACGGACGCCGCCGTCAGGGGATGGCGGCGCGTTTCCACGTACACAGGTTATCCATGGCCGGTCATTCCCAGTTCAAGAACATCATGCACCGCAAGGGTGCGCAGGATGCCCAGCGCGCCAAGCTGTTCACCAAGCTCGCGCGCGAAATCACGGTTTCCGCCAAATGCGGCCTGCCCACTCCGGACGCCAATCCGCGCCTGCGCGCGGCGATCGCCGCGGCACGGGCGCAGAGCATGCCCAAGGACAACATCGAGCGGGCGATCAAGCGCGCCCTGCCGGGCGGCGACGACACCAACTACGTCGAGGTGCGCTACGAGGGGCGCGGCCCCGGCGGCGTGGCGCTGATCGTCGAGGGCCTCACCGACAATCGCAACCGCACCGCTTCGGAAGTCCGCTCCACCTTCAACAAGCTGGGCGGCCAGATGGGCGAGACCAATTCGGTGGCCTTCAGCTTCGACCGCATCGGCCTGATCCAGTATCCGCCGGAGGCGGCGGATGCCGACGCGATGTTCGAGGCGGCGCTGGAGGCGGGGGCGGCGGACGTGATGTCCACCGAGGACGGCCACGACGTGATTACCGGCCCGGACGACCTGCACACCGTCAAGGACGTGCTGGAAAAGGCCTTCGGCGAGCCCGCGGTGGCGCGCCTGGACTGGAAGCCCACCACCACCGTCGATCTGGACGAAGAAACCGCCACGGCGGTGATGCGCCTGGTCGATGCGCTGGACGACAACGACGACGTGCAGCGGGTTTCCGGCAACTACGAAATCTCGGACGAGGTGGCGGCGCGCCTGGGACTCTGAAGGTCCGCCGCCACGCCTGCCGTGGAGCGATACGCATGCGGTTGATCGGACTGGACCCGGGGTTGCGAGTCACCGGCTGGGGCATCGTCGAGGCCGAGGGCAACCGTCTGTCCTACGTCGGCTGCGGCGTGGTGGGCTCCGAGGCGGGGCTTTCCCTGGCCGAGCGCCTGACCATGCTGCATACGGGGATTCTCGAGGTGCTGAAGCGCTATGCCCCCGACGAGGCGGCGGTCGAGGAAACCTTCGTCAACCGTAACCCCACCTCGACGCTCAAACTCGGCCAGGCGCGCGGCGTGGTGATGCTCGCGCCCGCGCTCTTGGGCATTCCGGTGGCGGAGTATCCGCCGAACCTGATCAAGAAGACCGTGGTCGGCACCGGCCATGCGGCGAAGCCGCAGGTCGGGCTGATGGTGCGGGCGCTGCTGCCCGGCGCCGACCCCCAGATCGCGGATGCCGCCGACGCGCTGGCGGTGGCGATCTGCCATGCGCGCTACCGCGCCTCCGGCCAGACTTTGGAACAGGCGATCCGCCGTGCGGAAGGCGGTCGGCGATGATCGCGCGGCTGAAGGGACGCATCGAGGCGCTGGACGCCGATACCGCGATCGTCGACGTGGGCGGCGTCGGCTATCTGGTGTTCTGCCCGGCGCGCACGCTGTCGCGCCTGTCCGTCGGCGGGGCCGCCGCGCTGTGGGTGGAAACCGTGGTGCGCGAGGATGCGATCCTGCTCTACGGCTTCCTCGATGCGGAGGAGAAGACCTGGTTCCGCCGCCTCACCACGGTGCAGGGAGTGGGGGCCAAGGTGGCGCTCGGCCTGCTTTCGGTGCTCGCCCCGGATGCCTTGATGCGCGCCATCGCGGCGGGCGACAAGGCGGCGCTCGGCCGCGCTTCCGGCGTCGGCCCGAAGCTTGCGGCGCGCATTCTCTCCGAACTCAAGGACAAGGTAGGCGGCTTCATCGCGCCGGTTCCGGCGGGCGTTGCCGCGCCTGCGCGCGCCGCCGCCGCCGATGCCGCCGATCCGCGCGCCGCCCTGGCGCAGGATGCGGTGTCCGCCCTGGTCAACCTCGGCTATGCGCCGAGCGACGCCTTCGGCGTGGTCGCGGCGGCGATCCCCGCGGCGGGGGAGACCTTGCCGGGAGTGGAGGCGGTGATCGCCAGCGCGCTCAAGGAATTCGCGCGGATGGGCAACCTCGGGGGTGAGCGGCGATGAGCGGCTGGGACGACGGCGAGGATCGGGTGGTCTCCGCGGCGGAACAGCCGGAGGATGCGGACGTCACCCTGCGTCCGCGCAGCCTCGCCGATTTTCTCGGCCAGCCGGAGGCCTGCGACAACCTTGCGGTTTTCGTCGCCGCGGCGCGCGCCCGCGGCGATTCCCTCGACCACGTGCTGCTGCACGGCCCGCCCGGCCTCGGCAAGACCACGCTGGCGCAGATCGTCGCGCACGAGCTGGGGGTGGGCTTCCGCGCCACTTCGGGGCCGATGATCGCCAAGGCGGGCGACCTCGCCGCGATCCTGACCAATCTCGAGGCGCGCGACGTTCTGTTCATCGACGAGATTCACCGCCTTTCTCCCGCCATAGAGGAAGTGCTGTATTCCGCCATGGAAGACTTCCAGCTCGACCTGATCATCGGCGAAGGCCCTGCGGCGCGCTCGGTGCGCATCGATTTGCAGCCGTTCACCCTGGTCGGGGCGACGACGCGCGCCGGACTTTTGACCACGCCCTTGCGCGACCGTTTCGGCATTCCGCTGCGCCTGCGCTTCTATTCCACCGAGGACCTGACGCGCATCGTGCTGCGCGGTGCGGCCAAGCTCGGCCTGCCGATGAGCGATGACGGCGCGGTGGAGATCGCCCGGCGTTCCCGCGGCACGCCGCGCGTCGCGGGCCGCCTGCTGCGCCGGGTGCGCGACTTCGTCACGGTGGCGGGGTCGGGCCGGGTGGACAAGGCGTCGGCGGATTCCGCGCTCAACCGGCTGGAAGTCGACGGCCTCGGCCTTGACAGCCAGGACCGGCGCTATTTGCTATGTATCGTCGACTCCTACGGCGGCGGGCCGGTGGGGATCGAAACCCTGGCCGCCGCTCTGGCGGAAGAACGCGACACCCTGGAGGAAGTCATCGAACCGTTCCTGATGCAGCAAGGCCTGGTGCAGCGCACGCCGCGCGGGCGCGTGCTTTCGGCCAAGGGGTATCGCCACCTCGGCCTTGCGTCGCCGCCGCGCGGACCGGAACAGCTCGGCCTTCTCGAAGATTCCGGCGAGGCGGACTGAGCCATGACAGCGGTTTCCCCCCAGATTGCGGAGGCGGCCGAAGGCGGCCGCTCGTATTTCGACGGCGACGAGCACGTGCTCACCGTGCGCATCTACTATGAGGATACGGATGCGGGCGGCGTGGTCTATTACGCCAACTACCTGAAGTTCGCGGAGCGCGGGCGTTCCGCCCTGCTGCGCCTGGGCGGCTGGGAGAACGGGCGGCTCGTCCGCGGCGATTATGCGGGCCAGGCGGACGGCGTGGCCTTCGTGATGCGGCATTTCGCGGCGGACTATCTGAAGTCGGCGGTGCTCGACGACCTGTTGGAAATCCGCACCCGCGTGGTTTCGGTGGGCGGCGCCACCCTGGAGATGGCGCAGACGATCCGCCGCGGCGCAGAGGTGCTGGTGAAGGCGAAGGCGAAGCTCGCCTGCGTCTCGGCGGCGACGCAGCGCCCGGCGCGCATGCCCGAGGCGTTGCGCGCGGACATGCTGGCGCGTCTGGCGAAGGAATGATCGGCGCCCGGCGGTCCCGGGCGGTGAAGGAAAGGCGAAGCGTATGGAAGCGCAAACCGATTTGTCGATGATCGCCCTGTTCATGCGGGCGGACCTGGTGGTCAAGGCGGTGATGATCGCCCTGATGTGTGCCTCGGTCTGGTCGTGGGCGATCATCTTCGAGAAGATCCGCAGGCTCCGCTGGCTCAACCGCCACGCCCGCGACTTCGAGGAGCAGTTCTGGAAGTCGAAG
>JBFWJB010000277.1:0-4140 GCA_050253435.1 Rhodospirillaceae bacterium | reverse complement strand
CGACGCCAATGATGTGCCGGTTGACCGCCAGCCCGGCATCCCGATGTGCACGACGCCCGAGCATCACACGCTGATCGTCGCAAGAACGCGCACGGGCAAAGGCACCCGCGTCATTATCCCGACCTTGCTGCGCTATTCGGGATCGATGGTGGTCATCGACCCGAAGGGCGAGAACGCCGCCGTGACCGCCCGCCCGCGCCTGTTCGCCAAGCTGGCGGACAAGGTGCATGTCATCAACCCGTGGGGCGAGCTTGCGGCGGTCTATCAGGCGGCGGGCATCCCGCAGGACACCTTCAATCCGCTCGACGTGCTGGACAGGGGCGATCCCAACGCCGTCGCCATCGCGCAGGGCCTTGCGGGCGCGGTCTGCCCGTCCGCGCCCGGCGACAAGGACCGTTATTGGCAGGGCAGCGCCGCCAATATCTTCGCGGCGGTGCTCCTGTGGATCACCGACCAGCCGGGCGAGCACAAGACGCTCGCCCGCGCCCGCGAGATAGCCAGCCTTAGCCGCAAGGATTTTACGGACAATTTCCTTGTGCCGATGTCCGCCAGCAGCGCTTTCGGCGGCGCGATCCGCGAGATGGTCAGCCCGTACCTTGATCTTGCACAGGAGACCTATTCGGGGATCATGGCGAACCTGTCGGAGAACACGAAGTTCCTCTCCGACCCGCAGGTAAAGGCCGCCACCGCCAATTCCACCTTCGCGCTCTCCGACCTGTTGCGGGAGCGGCGCACGGTCTACCTCGTGATCCCGCCCGACCGGATCGACACGCAGCGGACTTGGCTGCGCCTGATGCTCGCGGCGGTCAGCCACACCTACCGCCGCGCGCCCATGACCCACAGAGGCCCGCACCGCTGCCTTGTGCTGATCGACGAGTTTCCCGCGCTCGGGAAGATCGACGACATGCCGCGCGATCTCGCCACGCTCGCGGGCTACGGCCTCGACTTCGCGCTGATCGTGCAGGGCATCGACCAGCTCCGCGACCTCTACGGCAAGGCGGCGGGCACGATCCTCTCCAACTGCGCCTACAAGTGGTTTTGCAACGTCAACGACCTTGAGAGCGCGAAGTACCTCTCCGAGACCCTGGGCAAGAAAACCGTGCGCACCGTGGGCCGGAGCGAACGCGAGGGGCAAGACGGCGAGAGCGTCAATTACGGCGAAACGGGCCGCCTGCTTCTGACCCCCGACGAGATATTGAACCTCGGGCGGGAGGTGGCGATCGTCACCCATCCGGGCGGCGATCCGCATTATCTCCGGCCCATCGACTACTGGAACCTTCAGGCCGCCTTCCGGCAGCTTCAGGCCCGCTATCCCGAGACCTTTTGGGACCCGCCGCTCGCCTACGATCCCAACCCGTACTACGCGCAGAAGCAGGCGGGCGGCCAGCAACAGAACCAGCAGCAGGGCCAGCGGCAGGAGCAAGACCGGCAGCGGCGGCAGGAACGCGCCGCGCCGCCCCGCAGCGGCCACATGAGCCGCGCGGAGGCGCTGGCGATATTGGGGCTGGCCGAGGGCGCGACCACGGAAGACATCCGCGCCGCATGGAAGCGGCTGATGCAAAAGCTGCACCCCGACACGGGCGGTTCGACCCGCCTCGCGCAGATGCTGACTGAGGCCCGCGATGCGCTTTTGTCGGAACAAGCACCGAAATGAAGCCGTTGGTCAACCGCAACCTGTGGTATAATCTCCGCCATAGACCGCAGCCGACTCGGTGGCCGAAAAGCGCCTCTGGCAAGAGGCATACGGCGGTCATGAGCGGCGGGAATTATTCCCCTGCATGCGGTGATACCCCACACTCCGGCCCCTGCCGTGCTATCCTAAATTGTGGTTTAGGAGAGTGTGCAAGCCATGGACGGACTGACCGTCCGTCCCCGCGCCCAAGGGGCGCTGGCTTGGCAAGGGTGGCGCTTCGCCCTCCCGTTGCATCCCTCCAGACCAGGGCTTTGACTGCCCGTGGACCCGTCCGGGGAGCCTTCGTGCTCCCTGCGACCCATGACGGAGGCTTTGCCTCTCGACACCATTCAGGGGCGTTCCTGCCCCTGAAAACCCTGACCAAGGCGCGGTCGCCCTTGGAACCATGCATGGCGGGTGTGGAAGAGCCATGCATAGGGGCTATCGCGCCCCTCGACCCACTCGCCGGAGACTGTCGCGTCCCGGCACCCACGAGCAGGCGGCTTTCATGCCCCTGCACCCTGACCGGGTTTCGTCCCGGTGACGTCAACAGCGCGGCCTTTGTGCCGTGCAGCAAAGGGAGGACGCATGGCTCCATACTGCCCCGATCATCCGTCAACTAGCGCGCCTGACGCCCTGGCTTTCGCCCGCGCCGGGCACGGCCTTCGGCCTGCAGGAGGCGCGGCATGACGGAGCGCGCTGCCAAGCCCTCGAAATCCGAGAAGCGGCAGCGCACCGAGATGATCTACGCTCGCGTCTCCAAGGAGGAAAAGGCCGACTTTCTCGCCCGCGCAGATAAGGCTGGGCTGGCCGCCGCCGCCTTTTTGCGGGCCGCCGCCCTCAAAGACCCCGGCCCGCGCGCGCAGAAGCGTGTGCCCGCCGACGGTCAGGCGCTGCGCCAGATTCTCGGCCATCTCGGCAAGACCGGCAGCAATCTCAACCAGATTGCCCGCTACCTGCATACGGGCGGCAGCGCCGATGTGGTCTTGCCGGATATTCGCGCGGCGCTCTCCGATCTCGCCCGCATACGCGGGCTGATCTACGAGGCGCTGGGCAAGGATCCCGACGACGCGCGGGCCATCAATCCCATGCTTTCCGCCGATCCCGTCCCCCGCACCGATCCACCGCCGCCATCGGGCACAAAATCCGTGCCGCCGCCACCGGATGCGTGAGGGGGCTGCATGATCGTCAAGGGGGGATCACGCGGCGGACCGGGCCAGCTTGCGGCGCACCTTATGCGCGCCGATACGAACGAGCGCGTCGAAGTGCTGGAACTGCACTCCGGCATCGATGATCTCGCCGCGACCTTCCGCGACTGGCAGACGCTTTGCGAAGGCACGCGCGGCAAGAAGGGCCTTTATCACGTCAACATCGACCCCGACGCCCGCTACGACATGACCCCCGCCCAATGGGCGCGCGCCGTGGAGGTGCTGGAAAAGGAGCTGGGCCTCGACGGCCAGCCCCGCGCCGTCGTGATGCACGAGAAGAAGGGCCGCCAGCACATCCATGTCGTCTGGCAGCGCACCGATCTTGAGACGATGACGCTGCGCAGCGACAGCTATAACTATCTCGCGCATGAACGCGCCAGCCTGCGGCTCGAACAGGAGTTCGGGCATGAACACGTGCCTGGCAAACACGCCAAGCGCGACCGCGAGAAACAGCCGGAGTTCCCCCGCGCGGAGGCGACCCATGCCGAATCGCAGCAGGCCGAGCGCGCCGCGCTCTCCGTCGCCGACCGGCGGGCGCAGATCGCCGCCCTGAAGGAGACCTGCGACAACGGCACAGCCTTCAAAGCCGCCCTTGAAGAGGCGGGCTACATGCTCGCGCAAGGCGACAAGCGCGACTTCGTGCTGGTGACGGCGGAGGGCTCCGTATTGAGCCTTGGCCGCGAGCTAAAGATGAAGGCCACCGAGGTGCGCGCCTTCATGGCGGACGTGGACCGCGCCGCGCTCCCGACCGCCGCCGAAGCGAAGGCCATGCAGCGGGCGCGGGCCGATGCGCATGCATCTGAATCCTTACAGGATGCGCCCGCGCCGGAGGCAGTTCCGCCACAAGCGGAAGTACAATCTGCCGAGGATCTGACTGCCGCGCCGGAGGTGCAGCAGCCTGATCTCGGCTCCGCCTTCTATGATCCATCCGCGCTTGATCCCGTCGTCGCACGGGCGCTTGACGAACGTCAGCGGCAGGAAGCGGTGAAGCTCGCCGAATGGCATGCCGCCGAGACCCGCCAGATGGCGCATGTGCAGGCCGCCGAATTACAGGAAAAGCAGGAGCACCAGGCCGCCATGCACGCCGCCGCGCGGGAGCGTTTGCAGCGCGAACAGAAACTGACGGGCATCGACGGCTTTATCAACGCCCTGCAAAACCGCCTCAATCCGGGGCGCGGCGCGGAACAGCGCGCCGCCCGCGAGAAGGCGTGGCGGCAGCTTCGCGCGCAGCAGGCGCGGGAGCGGCACGACATGCAGGTG
>JBFWJB010000276.1:0-4147 GCA_050253435.1 Rhodospirillaceae bacterium | reverse complement strand
CGCAGGGCGAGCAGTTCGTCGAGCTGCACCTCCATGGTGATGTAGAAGTGCGGCACCGTCTGCTTGGACTCGCTGAGGCGGCGCGCGATCACCTTGCGGATGGTGGAATGCGGCGTCTCGGTGAACGGCGTGCCGTAGTCCGCTGCGGGCGCGGCGGGTTTGGGCTTCGCCGCGGGTTCCGGGGCCTTGACCGCCAGGGCGAGCGCCATCGCGGCGGCGAGATCGTCGTCGACCTCCTCTGCTCCGCCATGGGCCTTCGCCGCCTCGACGTCGGCCTTGACGATACGGCCGCGCGGGCCGCTTCCGGCGATGCGGGAGAGATCGAGCTTCGCCTCCGCCGCAATGCGGCGGGCAAGCGGCGAGGCGAACACCCGCTCGCCCGCGGGCTTGGCCGCCTGCGGGGCGGGCGAGCCGCCGCCGAGAGCGCCGAGGCCGAGGCTGCCGAGATCGGGCACCACCGGCGCAGCGGCGGGGGCCGCAGGAGCCGCTGCGGGCGCAGGCTTGGGCTCCGCCTGCGGCGGCGCGGCGGGCTTGGGCGCCGGTGCGGCGGCAAGGGCGGAGGCGTCCTCCCCCTCTTCCAGCAGCAGCGCGATCGGCGTGTTGACGGCGACGCCCGATGAGCCTGCGGGAACGAGGATCTTGCCGATGGTTCCCTCGTCCACCGCTTCCAGCTCCATCGTCGCCTTATCGGTTTCGATCTCCGCCAGCACATCGCCGGAGGAAACCGCGTCGCCTTCCTTGACGTTCCACTTCGCCAGCGTCCCCTCGGTCATCGTCGGGGACAGGGCCGGCATCAGAATTTCGATCGGCATGATTTACTCTCCCCTTCCCCTCTAGCGGGTGCAGACCGCCTGGACGGCGGCGACGATGTCGGCGATTTCCGGCAGCGACATCTTTTCCAGATTCACCGCATAGGGCAGCGGCACGTCCTTGCCGGTGACGCGCAAGGGCGGCGCATCCAGCCAGTCGAAGGCGTATTCGGAAATCAGGGCGACGATCTCCGCCCCGATGCCCGCATAGGGCCAGCCTTCCTCGATGGAGACGATGCGGTTGGTCTTCTTCACCGAATGCACGATGGTCGGCAGATCGAGCGGGCGCAGGCTGCGCAGGTCGATGACCTCCGCCTCGATGCCCAGCTTCGCCAGTTCCTCGGCGGCGGCCAGCGCCACGCCGACCATGCGCGAGAACGCGGTGAGCGTCACATCGGTTCCGGCGCGGCGGATCGCGGCACGGCCGATCGGCACCACGTGGTCGGGCACGTCCGGCACGTCGAAGGACTGGCCGTAGAGCAGCTCGTTCTCCAGGAAGATCACCGGGTTGGGATCGCGGATCGCCGCCTTGAGCAGGCCCTTGGCGTCGGCAGCCGTGTACGGGGACACCACCTTGAGGCCCGGACAGTGGGCGTACCATGAGGCATAGCACTGCGAGTGCTGCGCGCCGACGCGGGAGGCCGCGCCGTTGGGGCCGCGGAAAACGATGGGCGCGCCCATCTGCCCGCCGGACATGTAGAGGGTCTTGGCGGCGGAGTTGATGATCTGGTCGATCGCCTGCATCGAGAAGTTGAAGGTCATGAACTCGACGATCGGCTTCAGCCCCGCCAGCGCCGCGCCGACGCCGAGGCCGGTGAAGCCCATCTCGGTGATCGGCGTGTCGATCACCCGCTGCGGCCCGAACTCGTCCAAGAGACCCTGGGAGACCTTGTAGGCGCCGTTGTACTGCGCCACTTCCTCGCCCATCAGGAAGACGTCCTTGTCGCGGCGCATTTCCTCCGCCATCGCGTCGCGCAGCGCCTCGCGCATCGTCATGTGCACGGTCTTGGCGGCGGGCGGCTCCGGCGCGAGCGCCGGGTCGCCGGTGGAAAACGCGGTTTCGGTGATATGCAACGGATTGTTGCCGTCGAGAGGACCGGCGGCGACCACCACGCCCGGTTTCGGCGCAGGCGCGGCCTGCGGCGCGGGTGCGGGCGGCGCGGCGGCGGCCGGAGCCTCCGCAGGCTGCGGCGCCGGGGCGGCAACAGGCGCGGCCGCGGGCGCGGCATCGAGGGCGGAGGCATCCTCGCCTTCCGCCAGGATCAGGGCGATCGGAGTGTTGACCGGCACCGCGGCGTCGCCCGCCTGCACCAGGATCTTGCCCAGGGTGCCGTCTTCGATGCACTCGATCTCCATGGTCGCCTTGTCGGTTTCGACCTCGGCGAGCACGGTGCCGGAGGCGACGGCGTCGCCCTCGTTGACCAGCCAGCGCGCGATCTTGCCCTCGGTCATGGTCGGCGACAGCGCCGGAAGCAGAACGGAAATCGGCATAATCAGGCCTCCAGCAGCACGTCGGTGAACAGCTCGGCGGCGTCGGGCTCGGCGCTCGCCTGGGCGAAATCGGCGGCCTCGCCGACGATCGCCTTGATCTCGCGGTCGATCTCCTTGAGCGCCGCCTCGTCGGCGATGCCGCCTTCGAGCAGAAGGCCCTTGGCATGGTCGATCGGGTCGTGCTCCTGCCGCATGCGGCTGACCTCTTCCTTGCTGCGGTATTTCGCCGGGTCCGACATCGAATGCCCGCGGTAGCGGTAGGTCTGCATCTCCAGCACGCAGGGGCCCTTGCCCGCCCGCACGTCGGCGATGATCGCGGCGGCCTGCTGCTGCACGTGCACCACGTCCATGCCGTCGATCTGCTGCCCCGGAATGCCGTAGGCCTGGCCGCGGCGGAAAAGCTCCACATTGGAGGAGGCGCGCTCCACCGAGGTGCCCATGCCGTACTTGTTGTTCTCGATGACGTAGACCACCGGCAGCTTCCACAACGCCGCCATGTTGAAGCTCTCGTAGACCTGGCCCTGGTTCACCGCGCCGTCGCCGAGGTAGCAGAAGGTCACCGCATCCTCGCCGCGGTACTTCTGCGCGAAGCCGAGGCCGGTGCCGATCGGCACCTGCGCGCCGACGATGCCGTGGCCGCCGAAGAAGTTCTTCTCACGGCTGAACATGTGCATCGAGCCGCCCTTGCCGCGCGAATAGCCGGTGGAGCGGCCGGTAAGCTCCGCCATCACGCCCTTGGGGTCCATGC
The DNA here is from genome assembly GCA_050253435.1 of Rhodospirillaceae bacterium. Lineage (GTDB taxonomy): Bacteria > Pseudomonadota > Alphaproteobacteria > Rhodospirillales > Rhodospirillaceae > Oleispirillum. The sequence continues at coordinate 1,099 of JBFWJB010000276.1, read as the reverse complement.
CGGAGGCGAGCATGTGGCCGTGGTCGCGGTAGCTGGTGACCACCGCGTCGGCGGGCTGGGAGAGCGCGGTAAGGCCGGTGACCACCGCTTCCTGGCCGATGTAGAGGTGGCAGAAGCCGCCGATCAGGCCCATGCCGTAGAGCTGGCCGGCCTTTTCCTCGAAACGCCGGATGAGAAGCATCAGCCGGTATTGCCGCAGCAATTCCTCCGGCGGGATCGCCGCAGGTTTGGCCGAAGCCTTGCGCGTCGTCTTTCGCGGTGAGGCGCTCACGATGTCTCTCCCTCCTTCGTCCCTTGAAATCGTCACGACGCCCGCGGACCGGGGCGCCGCCGGGTGGACCACCCGTGCGACCGTCCTAGAGGTAACTCGGCGGGCACCGGCTTTCAAGAGCGGGAGCGTTCACTTCGTGCCGTTTAATATCTTGTTTTTTCGGTGTAATAGTATTGTTAACCGGAATTCGATTAATGTTCTTTTGATGAAACTGCGGGAACTTAAGGCGCGACTCGCCCCTGCCCGCCGCAACCGCGGAAGCTACCTCAAAGGGTGTTGTTGAAAAGAATGATGTCGCCCGGCAGCGCGAGGTCGAGAATGATGCGGGAGCGTTCCTCCAGCATGTCGAGATCCAGGCTTTCCGGCCGCAGCAGGCTGACCCGGCGCTCCAGCACCTCGCGCTCCGCGCCGGTGGCGGACTTGATCGCCTCCGCCTGGGCGATCGCCTGGGAAAGATCGCGGTAGGCCAGAAGGCCGCGGTCGCCGTTGATCAGGTGATAGCCGAAATAGGCGATCAGCGCGACGGCCATCAACGGCGCGAAAACCACGCGCAACCGTGAAAAAAGCCTGACGTGCTTGCTCATGACCGCTGCACCCGAACCGTTGCGAACCACCGCATGGACTTGAGTGAATCACAGCCACGAGTCGCGGTCAATCCCGATTCGCGCAAGAGATTCCAACGAGTCGCACTTTTCCGGCGCGGGCATGAAAAAGCCGGAGCGGTCCCCCGCCCCGGCCTTTTTACGCCTTTTTGGCTCAGCCGAAGATCGCGGCGCCCGCGAACATCGCGGTGTCGCCCAGTTCTTCCTCGATGCGGATGAGCTGGTT
>JBFWJB010000275.1:0-4188 GCA_050253435.1 Rhodospirillaceae bacterium | reverse complement strand
AGCGCAAGGCTGGTGGCGGTGGTGTCCTGCGCGGTGAAGGCGCCGCGTTCGAACAGGGTGGCGACGATCGGCGCCGCCAGGCTGGCCGCGCCCGCGGCGGCGGGCAGGGTGAGCAGCATGGCGAATTCCAGGCCGCGGTTCTGGGTGTGCTGGGCGATGTCGTCGCGGCCGGATTTGATCTGCCGCGACAGCATGGGCAAAAGCGCGGTGCCGATGGCGATGCCGACGACGCCGAGCGGCAGCTGGTTGACGCGGTCGGCGTAATAGAGCCAGGAGACCGCGCCCTCGGAGACCAGGGAGGCGATCACCGTATCGACCAGCAGGTTGATCTGGTAGACGCCCATGCCGACGACGCCGGGGACGATGCGGCGGCCCAGGGTGCGCACGTCGGGGGTGAGCCGCGGCAACACCAGGCCGGGGCCCATGCCGCTTTTGCGGTTGTTGACGAGAAGCCAGACGAACTGCACCACGCCCGCGGCGGTGACCGCCCAGGCGAGCACCTGGCCCGGGCCTTCGCCCTGCCACAGGCGGCCATAGCCGAGCGCCGCGGCGATCAGGCAGAGGTTGAGGAGGATCGGCGCGGCGGCGGCGGCGGCGAAGCGGCCGAGCGAGTTCTGGATGCCGGAGAAGAGAGAGACCAGCGCGATGAAGAAGAGATAGGGAAAGGCGATGCGCGCGAGGTCGCTGGCGAGTTCCAGCTTGCCCGCCACCGCGGCGAATCCGGGGGCGAAAGCGGCGATCGCCCAGGGCATGGCGATCTCCATGAGCAGCACCATGGCAAGCAGCGCCAGGGAGAGCACGGCGAACACGGAATCGGCGAACGCCCTGGCCGAGGCCGCGCCCTCGCCTTCCAGCTTGCGGGAGAAGAGAGGCACGAAGGCGGCGGAGAACGCACCCTCGGCGAAGAGGTGGCGGAACAGGTTGGGGAAGCGGAAGGCGACGAAGAAGGCGTCGGCCACGGTGCCCGCGCCCAACAGCCGGGCGAGCAGCACGTCGCGGATGAACCCGGTGACGCGGCTGATCAGGGTAAAGCCGCCGACGGTGGCGACGGCGCGGTAAAGGCTCATGCGCTCTTGGCTCCGGAGGCGGGCTCGGGCGGTTCGATGGCGTCCAAGAGGCCGCGGCGGATCTGCTGCAGCTTGCCCTCGTGGGTGATCTTCATGCCGAACACGTCCTTGACGTAGAACACGTCGACGACGCGCTCGCCATAGGTGGAAATGTGGGCCGAGTTGATCTGCAGGCCGAGGTCGCGCAGGGCGGAGGTGACGTCGTAAAGCAGGCCCGGACGGTCGCGGCCGTTGATCTCGATCAGGGTATAGGCGGCGGAGGCGGTGTTGTCGATGATGACGCGCGGCGGCACGGTGAACACCTGGGTGCGCTTCAGCCCGCGCATCGGGCGTTCCGCCAGTTCCTTGTGGATGCGCACCTCGCCCTTGAGCACGCGGGAAATCGCGCGTTCGATGCGATCGGTCTCGGTGTAGGCCTCGCCGTCGAGACCCTGCACGGTGAACACGTCCATCGCCATGCCGTCGGAGAAGGTGGAGATGCGCGCGTCCAGGATCGAGGCGGAGGCGAGCACCATGGCGCCCGCGATCTTGGAGAACAGGCCGGGATGGTCGGCGGTATAGACCATCACCTCGGTGTGCGCGGTGTCGGGGTTGACCCGGCAGACCACGGTGAGGTCCTCGCCCGCCTCGTCGGCGGCGCGCATGATGCGGGCCTGGCGTTCGTGGTCCTCGGCGGTGAACGAATACCAGTAGGCGCGGTAGCCGCGCTCGATGCTCTTGTCCACCAGTTCGGCAGGCCAATCGGCGAGGCGGGCGCGCAGCGCGTCTTTGGCCGCGGCCTCCTGCTCGGCGGCGGCGGAGACGCCGGCGGAGGAGGCGAGGCCGCCGGTGATGCGGTCGAGCGTGCGCGAATAGAGCGCGCGCAGCAGCTGCGCCTTCCAGGCGTTCCAGATGTCGGGGCCGACGCCGCGGATGTCGGCGCAGGTGAGCACGTGCAGCAGGCGCAGGCGCTCCGGGCTTTGCACCTGGTCGGCGAAGTCGGCGATGGTCTTGGGGTCGTCGAGGTCGCGCTTGAACGCCACCATCGACATGATCAGGTGGTTGCGCACCAGCCAGGAGACGGTCTCCGTCTCCTCTTCGGAAAGCCCGAAGCGCGGCCCCAGCGTAAGCGCAATGCGCGCCCCGGCGACGGAATGGTCCTCGCCCGAGCCTTTGGCGATGTCGTGCAGCAGCATCGCCACATAAAGCGCGCGGCGCGACTGCACCAGGGGGAACAGCTCGGTCGCGGTGGGCATGTCGTGGGCGTACCGGCCGAGCTCGATGTCGTGCAGAATGCCGACGGTGCGGATGGTGTGCTCGTCGGTGGTGTAGACGTGGTACATGTCGTACTGCATCTGCGCCACGACGCGGCCGAAATCCGGAACGAAGCGCGCGAACACGCCGCTCTCGTTCATCTTGCGCAGCGTGCTTTCCGGGTTCTTGCGATGGGTCAGGATGTCGAGGAAGAGGCGGTTGGCCTCCGCATCGCGGCGCAGGCCCTTGACCCGGCCCAACTCCTCGGTGACGCGCTTCAAGGCGTGCGGGTGGATGTTGTGCCCGAGGTCGTGGGCAAGGAAGAACAGCCTGAGGATGTTCACCGGGTCCTTGGCGAACACATCGTCGGAGACGATGTCCATGCGGTTCTTCTCGATAACGAAACCTTCCGGCGTGACCTTCTTGCGCGCGAACCCGATGCCGAAACGGGCGCGGCGCTTGTTCTGTTCCTCCAGCACCGCGCAGACCATGCGGGTGAGGTCGCCCACGTCCTTGGCGACGAGGAAATAGTGCTTCATGAAGCGCTCGACGGTCTTCTGGCCGGTACGCGTCTTGTAGCCCATGCGCCGCGCGAGCTCCGGCTGCAGGTCGAAGGTCAGGCGGTCCTCGGCGCGGCCGGTGAGATAGTGCATGTGGCAGCGCACCGTCCACAGGAAGTTCTGCGCGCGGCTGAACACCCGCACCGCCTCCGGCGTCAACAGGCCGCCCTGCACCAGATCCTCCACCGCGGTCACGCCGTAGGTGTACTTGGCGATCCAGAACAGGGTGTGCAGGTCGCGCAGGCCGCCCTTGCCCTCCTTGATGTTGGGCTCGAGCACATAGCGCGAGCAGCCGGTGCGCTCGTGCCGCTCGTCGCGCTCCGCCAGCTTCTGCTCGATGAAGGCCGCCGAGGTGCCGGACACCACGTCCTCCCAATAGCGGCGGCGCGCCTCGTCATAAAGCGCCTTGTCGCCCCACAGCCAGCGGCACTCCAGCAACGCCGTCTTCACCGTGCTGTCGTCCTTGGCCTGGCGCACGCACTCGTCCGGCGAGCGGGTGGAATGCCCCACCTTCAGCCCCAGGTCCCACAGCATGTAAAGCACCGTCTCCACCACCTTCTCGTGGTAGGCGGTCGCCTTGTAGGGCAGCAGAAACAACAGGTCGATGTCGGAATGCGGGGCCAGTTCGCCGCGGCCGTAACCGCCCACCGCGGCCACCGTCAGTACCTCGCCTGCAGTGCGCACCCCCTCGCCGTAAATCCGCTTGACCACCAGCTCCATCAGCGCATGCACGATGCGGTCGACCAGATACGCCTGGGCGCGCACCACCTGGGTGCCGTTGGCCTTGTCCTCCTCGAAACGGCGGCGGATCTCCTCGGAACCGTCCTTCAACGCCGCCTTGAACAGAGCCAGCACAACCGGCCGCGCCTTGGCCGCGTCGCCATCCGCCTCCTGCCAGATCTCCTCCAGCCGCGCCACCATGGCGTCGCAGCGGATGATCTGTTCCGGATCCGGAATTGCCGCCAGGAATTCGGGCGCAATGCCCGAGCAGCCGAGCCGCGCCTGATCCGCGTCCCAGTCGCAGGCCATCGCCACCGACTGCATCGTCTTCGTGTCCATGCACCCAATCCCTCAAGGCCCCACCGGCCCACGCGAGAAACCCTAGAACATTATCAAATGAAATTGAAGCGCCGGGAAAACAACGGGGCTGCCGTGTGCGCTTCGAAAAACCACAACGTCGCGGAGGGACTCGGTCCCTCCGCACCTTCCATAACTTTGGTTTTTTGCGCGTAGCGCCATAAGACCATGCGTGCGGCGGACTCGGGCTTATCCCGCTTCGCGAAAAAACAAGTTATGGGATCCGGGGATCGAATCCCCGGCGGGGTCCA
>JBFWJB010000274.1:0-4190 GCA_050253435.1 Rhodospirillaceae bacterium | reverse complement strand
ACCTGCTCGCCGCGCAGGTCGAACTGCAACAGACCGCCAAGACCGATCCGGTCTGGACCAAACGGAGGTAGACGCGATGCGGTTGGTGCGGCACCTCCTGGCCGATTTTACCCCGTCCGCGCGGGCGCGCCTGCCCGAGCGCGCGGTGGCCGGGCTGTTGCCGCCGTTCCGCGCGCCGGAGCTGGAAGACCGGGTGGTGGAGGTGCTGCGCCGCTGCGACCTGCCGGGCATCGTCTGCCGGCCGACCTTGTCGCTTGCCCCAACCCAGGTGCAACTCGGCATCTCCTTCCCCTTCCGCGAGGACGGGGTGCGGGTGCGCGCCGCCATCGCCGCGGAGGCGGACGACATCGCCGCGTTCACCGACCCTTACCAGGTGGCGGCGCGGGCGGGCGGCTTGGGCGGCGCCATCGGCGATGCGGCGCGCGCCCTGATCGCGCGCGGCGCGGCCTGCGGCATCGCGGTGGGGCTGATCGGCTCCGCCGCGCTCGAGGCCGTCACCGGACTGCCGTACGCCTGCGCGGTTTCCGACATCGACCTTCTGGTCAAGGGCGGGGATGTCGCGCGCTACGGCCGGTTCGCCGCCGACGCGACGGAGATCGGCCGCGCCTTCGGCTTCGCCGTCGATACCGAGGTGGAGCTTGCCGACGGCAGCGGCATCAAGTTGATGGAATTGCTGTCCGCATCGCGGAGCCTTCTCGCGAAGGATCTTGCCGAGGTGCGGATGGTCGGCCGGGACGAGGTTCTGGCCGCTTTGTGACTGTCTGGTTTTGCGTACGGATTTACCCCCGGCGCCGTCCAAGGCCTATATGGCGACGCCTTTTTCGAAAGGAGAAGAAGTAATGGATATCAAGGCCAAAATGCCGAGCAGCATCGACACCATCAAGGTTGCCGTCGGCCAGGAAGTGAAGAAGGGCGAGGTGCTCTGCATTCTTGAAGCGATGAAAATGAAGAATCCCATGCCCTCGCCGGTGGACGGCACCGTGAAATCGATCGCGGTGTCCGTGGGCGACCGCCTGAAGCCGGGCGGCCTGATTATGGTGGTCGAATAAGACGTGCGGGCCGGGGTGGCGGTTCGCGCCGCCCCGGCGACCCGTACTGATTAACGTATTCAAGGAGTTCGAGAATGGTCATCTACGGACTTTTGATCATGGGCCTGTGCGCGATCGTGGGGAACGTGCTCGGCTATCTTCTCGGCGGTTTGCTGGGGATTTCCGCCAACGTCGGCGGCGTGGGTTTCGCCATGCTGTTCCTGGTTCTGGTGACTCGTCGCCTGATGGACCAGGGCAAGCTCTCCAAGCTCGCCGAAAGCGGCATCCAGTTCTGGAACGCGATGTACATCCCCGTGGTGGTTGCCATGGCCGCGCAGCAGAACGTCGTTGCGGCGCTCAAGGGCGGCTGGATCGCCTTCATCGGCGGCATCGGCGCCGTTGTTATTTGCTTCGTCCTGATCCGGCCTCTGACGGCCATGGCGGGACCCTCCGAACTGTTGGACGACGACGACGAGGCGTCTGCCTGAACCACGCTGACTAAGGGGTCAAAATCATGGACTTTTTTATTGCTACTGTGATGAAAGTGGCCACGAAGAACGGCTTGATCACGGCGTTCGTGATCGTCGGCGTGATTACGTGGCTTGCCTACGCGGCTTCCAAGCATCTGACCAAGGGCCGCATCCACGGCTCCGCCATCGCCATCATTGCGGGCCTGGCGCTCGCCTACATCGGCGGTGAATTCACCCACGGCAAGAAGGGCATCTCCGATGTCGCCTTCTTCTCCGGCATCGGCCTGATGGGCGGCGGCATGCTGCGGGACTTCTGCATCATCGCCACGGCCTTCGGCATCAAGCTGGAGGAACTGAAGAAAGCCGGCCTTGCCGGAACCCTCGCTCTGGTGATCTCGACGTTCCTGTCGTTCGCGATCGGCGCCGTCGTCGCCTGGGGCTTCGGCTATCGTGACGCGGTCTCGCTGACCACCATCGGCGGCGGCGTGGCCACCTTCATCGTCGGCCCGGTGACCGGCGCGGCGCTCGGCGCAAGCTCGGAAGTGATCGCGCTGTCCATCGCCGCGGGCGTGGTGAAGTCGATCTCGGTGATGATCCTCACCCCGATCCTGGCGAAGCCCTTCGGCCTCACCACCCCGGCTGCGGCCACGGTGTACGGCGGTCTGATGGGCACCACCAGCGGCACCGCCGCCGGTCTCGCCGCGACCAATCCGAAGCTCGTGCCCTACGGCGCGATGACCGCGACCTTCTACACCGGCTTCGGCTGCCTGGTCGGTCCGTCGATCTGCTACTTCATTATCAAGGCGATCGTCGGCTGACGCTTTAATCTGATGCGCTTGCGCGGGCGGGGTTTCTTTCCAGCCGTCCGCGCGGGCGCGACCGGCCGCGCCGGAGACGAAGGTCACGAGACATTCTCCTGCCCCGTCTCGTCAAGCCTCCTCCCCCAACTCCGGCGTGGCCGGTTCATCCCCCCAGGGCCGAACCGGAAAGGAGGCCGCAGCGCCATCCACCGCGTCGTTTGCCCCCATGACGGGCCTGGTTTCCAGGCCCGCTTCGCCGTATCCGGAGGAGAGCGCCAGCTCCCATTCGGGCAATCCGTCGGGCAGGACGAAAAAAAGCTCAATGCCTTCCCCGTAATCGGGCAATAATCAAAAAACCGTGCCGTTCATCCAAGCCGGACAGCGGAAGGCATGAAGCATCGGAGGAATGACATGAACAAACTTGGCAATCGGATCGGCAAGGTGGCGATGATGGTCGCCATGTCGAGCGATGAGGACGAGGCGGGCTTCCGCGAGAAGCTCGCGACCGGGCCGATCAAGATCGCGGTGACCTATGTCTCCGGCCCTCTCGGTTTCGTGCGCAAGAATTTCGTCAAGACCCTGGTCGGCTCCGCCCTGCACGGCGAGGTGATCTCCAAGAGCGGCGGCGAGATTCATGCCGTCGTGCATGCCGGACTCGAGGCGTTCCACGGCGTCACCCCCCTGATCTCGGGGGAGTGCTCGCTCAAGCTCAAGGTGGCGATCGTCAACGACAGCAAATGGCTGGCGGTGGCGGCCTATGGCGAATCCGCCTTTCACCCCGAAACCAACCACGAGCGTTTCGGTTTCGGCCTGATGCACGTCTGAGCGCCGCGGTCAGGCCGCGCCGCTTCCCTTTACCACATCCGCAAGCACCCCCTCGATCATCGCAGTGAGATGATCGAGGAATGCTTGCGCCGCGGGCGGCAGGGTGCGTTCCGCCATGGTCTGCAGCTCCATCCGTCGCACCTGCATGCCGGGGTCGGAGATCGGCACCAGCACCATCCCTTCCATTTCGTAGCGCAGCGACACCGAGAGAAAACTGGTGAGCGAGATGCCGCCGCCGGAGCGGCTGAAGTTGCGCAGCGCGCCCATGTAGTTGCTGACCAGGGCGGGCTCGATCGGCAGCGCCTCGGCGGCCAGCGTGATGTCGAGGAGCTGGCGGATCGTGGTGTCGCGTTCGGGAATCGCCAGCGGATAGGCGCAGATCTCGGAAACCTTGAGCGACGCGCGCCCGGCCAGCGGGTGGTCGGCGCGCATCAGGGCGAGAATCGGCGCAGGCCAGGAGCGCACGATGCGGGTGCCGCGAATCGGCGCCAGAGAAAAGGTCATGCCGATGTCCGCCTCGCCGTCGGCGACGCGGCGGCTTACCGCGGCGGGCGAGATCGACAGCAGGTTGAAGCGGATGCCGGCATAGGTCCGGCGGAAGGAGGCGATCGCCTCGGGCATGATGTCGACGGCGAATCCCTCGGAGGTGACCACGGTGACGAGGCCGGACCGCAGGTGCGACTGGCCGCGGATTTCCGAAAGCGCGCGGTCGAGGTCGAGGCGGCTGCGCCGCGCATGCGCCGCCAGCACCTCGCCCGCCGGGGTCGGCGCCATGCCCCGCGCCCGCCGCTCGAACAGCTGCGCGCCCACCTCGTCCTCGAGCTTGGCGATCTGGCGGCTGATCGCCGAGGCGGCGACGTGCATGCGCTGCGAGGCCTCGGCGATGGAGCCGGTGCGCGCGACCTCGAGAAAATACTTCAGTGCGGCGCTCTGCATGGCGGGCCCCTGAGTTGCCGAAACGGCAACGATGTCTTCGCAACATTATACTTGTGCGCACCATACGCCTCCCGCACCATTTGCACAAGAAAAAGACAGTTTGTGGTATTGATTAAAATCTGGGCGGAAAG
>JBFWJB010000273.1:0-4200 GCA_050253435.1 Rhodospirillaceae bacterium | reverse complement strand
GCGCGGGCTTCGAGGTGCGCGACGTGCACCCGACTCATTACGGCCGCATCTGCCCGATCGAGACGCCGGAAGGCCCGAACATCGGCCTGATCAACTCTCTCGCCACCTTCGCGCGGGTCAACCAGTACGGCTTCATCGAAACCCCGTACCGCCGCGTCGTCGACAGCCACGTGACGGACGAAGTGGTCTACATGTCGGCGATGGAGGAGGGGCGCTACCACATCGCCCAGGCTTCCGCCCCGGTGGACGAGAACGGCAAGTTCACCGAGGACCTGCTGCCCGCGCGTAAGGCGGGCGACGTGCTGATGGTTCCGGCCTCCGACATCCAGTACATGGACGTCTCGCCGAAGCAGCTGGTTTCCGTCGCCGCGGCGCTGATTCCGTTCCTCGAGAACGACGACGCCAACCGCGCGCTGATGGGCTCCAACATGCAGCGTCAGGCGGTGCCGCTCCTCAAGGCCGAGGCGCCGTTCGTCGGCACCGGCATGGAAGCGGCGGTGGCGCAGGATTCCCGCGCCGCCATCGTGGCGCGCCGCGGCGGCCGGGTGCAGCAGATGGACGCCACCCGTATCGTCATTCACGCCGTCGCCGAGGAAACCGGCGCGGCGGATACCGGCGTGGACATCTACACCCTGGCGAAGTTCCAGCGTTCCAACCAGTCGACCTGCATCACCCAGCGCCCGCTGGTCCAGGTGGGCGACCTGGTGAAGAAGGGCGACATCATCGCCGACGGCCCGTCCACCGAGTACGGCGAGCTTGCGCTCGGCCGCAACGTGCTGGTCGCGTTCATGCCGTGGAACGGCTACAACTACGAGGACTCCATCCTGATCTCCGAACGCATCGTCCGCGACGACGTGTTCACCTCGATCCATATCGAGGAATTCGAGGTCATGGCCCGCGACACCAAGCTCGGGCAGGAGGAAATCACCCGCGACATTCCCAACGTCGGCGAAGACGCGCTCAAGAACCTCGACGAGGCGGGCATCGTCTACATCGGCGCGGAGGTCAAGGCGGGCGATATTCTGGTGGGCAAGGTGACGCCGAAGGGCGAATCCCCGATGACCCCGGAAGAAAAGCTCCTGCGCGCGATCTTCGGCGAAAAGGCCACCGACGTGCGCGACACCTCTCTCCGGGTGCCGCCGGGCGTCACCGGCACCATCGTCGAGGTGCGGGTGTTCTCGCGCCGCGGCGTGGACAAGGACGAGCGCGCCATGGCGATCGAACGCCAGGAGATCGAGCGCCTCGCCAAGGACCGCGACGACGAGAAGGCGATTCTCGAAACCTCGTTCAACCAGCGCCTGCGCGACCTCCTGATGGGGCAGCAGGTGGTGGCCGGGCCGAAGGGCATGGCCACCGGCGAGCCGGTCTCCGACGCGCTCCTGGCGGACTTCACCCCCGGCCAGTGGCGGCAGATCGCGGTCGCCAGCGACGAGGTGATGAGCCGCATCGAGATGCTGAAGCGCCACTTCGAGGACACCGTGCAGAAGCTGCAGGAGCGCTTCGAGAACAAGGTGGACAAGCTGCAGCGTGGCGACGAACTGCCGCCCGGCGTGCTGAAAATGGTCAAGGTGTTCGTCGCGGTGAAGCGCAAGCTGCAGCCGGGCGACAAGATGGCGGGCCGCCACGGCAACAAGGGCGTGATCTCGCGCATCCTGCCGGTGGAGGACATGCCTTACCTCGCCGACGGCACGCAAATGGATATCGTGCTGAACCCGCTGGGCGTGCCCTCGCGCATGAACGTCGGGCAGATTCTCGAAACCCATCTCGGCTGGGCCTCGGCCAACATCGGCCGCAAGATCGGCGCGATGGTCGATGCCTGCCGCGCCGGCCGCGGCGACGCCGCGGAACTGCGCGGCTTCGTCGAGACCGTCTACGGCGAGGAGCATACGGAGAAGGACATCGCGCCGCTCTCCGACGCGGCGCTGATCGAGGCGGCGGACCGCCTGCGCGGCGGCGTGCCGATGGCGACCCCGGTGTTCGACGGGGCGCGCGAGCACGACATCGTGGACATGCTGAAGATCGCCGGGCTCGACGCCTCGGCGCAGTCCCAGCTCTACGACGGCCGCACCGGCGAGCCCTTCGACCGCAAGACCACGGTCGGCTACATCTATATGCTGAAGCTGCACCACCTGGTGGACGACAAGATCCACGCCCGCTCCATCGGCCCGTACTCGCTGGTCACCCAGCAGCCGTTGGGCGGCAAGGCGCAGTTCGGCGGCCAACGCTTCGGCGAAATGGAAGTGTGGGCGCTCGAGGCCTACGGCGCCGCCTACACCTTGCAGGAAATGTTGACGGTGAAGTCCGACGACGTGTCGGGCCGCACCAAGGTCTACGAGGCGATCGTCCGCGGCGACGACACCTTCGAGGCCGGGATTCCGGAATCCTTCAACGTTCTGGTCAAGGAAATGCGGTCGCTGTGCCTGAACGTCGAGCTGAGCCAGCGCGACTTCTAAGAGCTTCGGCTTTCTGCCCCGGGCGGTGCTTCCGCCCGGGGCGCCACCCATCGAGTTTTACATAGCGCATTCCAAGGAGCGCAGTGGCATGAACGAACTTACCAAGATTTTCGGCCAGGTCTCAGGCACCCAGTCGTTCGATCAGATCGAGATCGCGATTGCGTCGCCGGAACAGATCAGGGCCTGGTCGTTCGGTGAGATCAAAAAGCCGGAAACCATCAACTACCGCACCTTCAAGCCGGAACGCGACGGCCTGTTCTGCGCCCGCATCTTCGGCCCGATCAAGGACTACGAGTGCCTGTGCGGCAAGTACAAGCGGATGAAGTACCGCGGCATCATCTGCGAGAAGTGCGGCGTCGAAGTCACGCTCTCCAAGGTGCGCCGCGAGCGCATGGGCCACATCGAGCTGGCCGCGCCGGTCGCCCACATCTGGTTCCTGAAGTCGCTGCCCAGCCGCATCGGCCTGATGGTCGACATGACCCTTAAGGATCTGGAGCGGGTTCTCTACTTCGAGAACTACGTGGTGGTGGAGCCGGGCCTCACCCCCTTGAAGCGCCTCGAGCTGCTCTCCGAAGAGCAGTACCAGATGGCGGTCGAGGAATACGGCGAGGACAGCTTCCGCGCCGGCATCGGCGCCGAGGCGCTGCGTGAGATCCTCTCCGCCATCGACGTGGAGGAGGAGCGCAAGACCCTGCGCGCCGACCTGCGCGAGACCACCTCGGAGGCGAAGCGCAAGAAGCTGGTGAAGCGCCTCAAGGTGGTGGAAGCGTTCTGCGAGTCCAACACCCGTCCGGAGTGGATGATCCTCGAGGTCATTCCGGTGATCCCGCCGGAGCTGCGCCCCCTGGTGCCGCTCGACGGCGGCCGCTTCGCCACCTCGGACCTGAACGACCTCTACCGCCGGGTGATCAACCGCAACAACCGTCTGCGCCGCCTGATCGAGCTGCGCGCGCCGGACATCATCATCCGCAACGAAAAGCGCATGCTGCAGGAGGCGGTGGACGCCCTCTTCGACAACGGCCGCCGCGGCCGCGCCATCACCGGCGCGAACAAGCGTCCGCTGAAGTCGCTCGCCGACATGCTCAAGGGCAAGCAGGGCCGCTTCCGTCAGAACCTCTTGGGCAAGCGCGTCGACTATTCCGGCCGTTCGGTGATCACCGTGGGTCCGGAACTCAAGCTGCACCAGTGCGGCCTGCCGAAGAAGATGGCGCTCGAGCTGTTCAAGCCGTTCGTCTATTCCAAGCTCGAGCTCTACGGCATCGCCACCACGATCAAGGCGGCGAAGCGCATGGTGGAAAAGGAGCGCCCGGAGGTCTGGGACATCCTCGAAGAGGTGATCCGCGAACATCCGGTGATGCTCAACCGCGCGCCGACGCTGCACCGCCTCGGCATCCAGGCGTTCGAGCCGACCCTGATCGAGGGCAAGGCGATCCAGCTCCACCCGCTGGTCTGCACCGCGTTCAACGCCGACTTCGACGGCGACCAGATGGCGGTGCACGTGCCGCTGTCGCTTGAGGCGCAGCTCGAGGCCCGCGTGCTGATGATGTCCACCAACAACATCCTCAGCCCGGCCAACGGCAAGCCGATCATCGTGCCGACGCAGGACATCATTCTCGGCCTCTACTACCTCTCGATGCAGGCCGACGGCGAGAAGGGCGAGGGCATGGTGTTCGCCAACCTCGACGAAATCCGCCATGCGCTCGAGCACAAGGTGGTCTCCCTGCACGCCAAGGTGCAGGCCCGCGTC
>JBFWJB010000272.1:0-4227 GCA_050253435.1 Rhodospirillaceae bacterium | reverse complement strand
GCTCGCGGTGGAGCTGATCGCCCCCGCCGACCCCAACGCGCCGCCCAAGCTGGTGGCCGCCAAGGAGGCGGACATCGCGCTCACCTATCAGCCGCAACTGCACTTCTGGCCGAGGGCGGCCTGCCGATCGTGCGCATCGGCACCCTCATCGAGACGCCGCTCAACTCCCTGGTGGTGCTGAAGAACGGCCCGGTGAAGGAGATTGCCGACCTCAAGGGCAGGAAGGTCGGCTATTCGATCTCCGGCTTCGAGGACGCGCTGCTCGGCACCATGCTGCAAAGCCACGGGTTGCAGCTTTCCGACGTCACGCTGATCAACGTCAACTTCTCGCTTTCGCCGGCGCTGCTCGCGCATCAGGTGGACGCGGTGATCGGCGCCTTCCGCAATTTCGAGCTCAACCAGATGGACATCGAAAAGCACCCCGGACGCGCCTTCTATCCCGAGGAGAACGGCGTGCCGGTGTATGACGAGCTGATCTACATCACCCACCAGCAGCGCCTCGGCGATGCGCGCATCCGGCGTTTCCTCGACGCGGTGGAACGTGCCGGACTCTACATCGTCAACCACCCGAAGGAGGCCTGGTCTGCATTCGTCTCGTACGAGAAAGGGCTGAACACCGAGGTCAACCGCCGCGCCTGGCGGGACACCCTGCCGCGCCTCGCGCTGCGCCCCCTTGCGGTCGACCGCACGCGCTATGTGCGCTTCGCCGAATACCTCTTCAAGCAAAACCTGATCGGCCGCCAGGTGCCGATCGACCGCTACGTGGTTTCCCTGAACTGAGAACCCGCCCCACCCGCCGGTGGGGCGATTTTTTTACCGCCGGTATTGCATCAAACCCCGCCGAAAGATACCTTCAACTCAGGAGGGCGCTCCGACGCGCCGTCGGCTTACGGTGCGTGCCAACACCTTGAAAGCGCACGCGTCGCCCAAGCCGGAAAAGCGCACCGGGGCCCCCGGACGAGAGTGGTCGTTGACTTTCCCGTTCCGCCGGAATAGCGTCTCCGCCCCCGGCATGGATTCGTGGCCGGAGGCCCAAAGCAGGGAACGCCTCGGTATGAGCATTAGATCGATCCTCGTTCATCTCGCGAATGACGAGGAATATATGACTCGCCTGCGCGTTGCCTATAATCTTGCTTGTCGGCACAACGCGGTGTTGAGCGTCGTCTTCATCACCAGCCCGGTGCGCACCCCCACCGCCGACGGACGCACCTACTCCTACGCCTACGCCAACGAGGTGGAGGATATCGCGGCGGAAAAATCCAAGACCGTGGAATACGAGTTCCGCCAGTGGTGCAAACTGCACGACGTGCGCTACGAGTGGACCATGGTGGAGGGCGAGCACATCAAGGTGCTGACCCAGCTGTCGCACTACCACGACCTCGCCATCGTCAGCCAGAGCGACCCGCAGAACCTCGAAGAGATGCTGTTCGCCGAGCTGCCGGACCAGTTGGCCATGGTCGGCAGCTGCCCGGTGATCGTGCTGCCGCACGGCCAGCGCCGCATGGTGCTGGGCCGCCGCGTCCTGGTGGCGTGGAAGGAGACGGTGGAATGCTCGCGCGCGGTGCGCTCCGCCATTCCCTTCCTGCAGGAGGCCGAGTCGGTCACTCTGGTCTCCCGCGAGGGCGGCAAGGAGGCGGCGCTGTCGCTGGAGCGCATCGCCAACACCCTGCGCCTGCACGACATCGAACCCGCGGTGCGCGCGCCGCGCCACGGCGCCCGCGCGGCGGAAGGCCGGGTGCTGGAATACGCCCGCGAGTCGCGCGCCGACATGATCGTGATGGGCGGCTCCGGCAATTCGCGCCTGCGCGAGCTGGTGCTCGGCGGCGGCACCCGCCGCCTGCTCTCCAGCGCCAACATCCCGATCCTGATGGCGCACTGAGCCCCGCCCCGCTCCCCATAAAAAAGCCCCCGCTTCCGGGGGCTTTTTTCGTCGCTGCGGACCTCTCTCAGAGGAAGAACAGATAGATCAGCAGCGCATAGACCGGCCCGAGAATGCCGAACGACCAGGCCATGTAGCCGAAGAAGCTCGGCATCTTCACGCCGCGTTCCTCGGCGATCGCCTTGACCATGAAGTTCGGCGCATTGCCGACGTAGGTGTTGGCGCCCATGAACACCGCGCCGCAGGAGATCGCCATCAGAGTCGCCACCTCGCCCATCAGGACGTGCGCGTCGCCGCCTGCGGTGTTGAAGAACACCAGGTAGGTTGGCGCGTTGTCGAGGAACGAGGAGAGAATGCCGGTGAGCAGGAAATACATGGAGTTGATCGGCTCGCCCGCCGCATCGGTCACCGCATGCACCACCGGCGAGAGCGCGCCGTGGGTGCCGGCCTTAAGGATGGCGATGGCCGGGATGATGGTCATGAAGATGCCGAAAAACAGTTTTCCCACCTCGATGATCGGAAACCAGTTGAAGGCGTTGGCGGTGCGGCTTTCGCGGCTGGTCAGCTTCCACGAGAGGTAGGCGATGACCAGCAGCAGAACGTCGCGGGTGACGTTCTGGATCTCCAGCGGCACGTGATAGACCGACAGCGCGAAGCGGTAGTCGTGCGGCCACAGACCGCTCATCAGCACCGAGGCGACGATGCCGCCGAGCAGCAGGATGTTGATCTTGCCCTCGAGGCCGATCTTCTCCTCCATCTCGCCCTCGGGAGCTTCGTGCCCCTCGTGGCGGTAGAACCAGGTATCGATGGCGAAGAACAGCACGAGCAGGATGCCCGCGGTGACGAGAAGCGGCACCAGCACGTGCTGCGTCGGCCAGAAGAAGCTCACCCCCTTGAGGAAGCCGAGGAACAGCGGCGGATCGCCGAGAGGCGTCAAGCCGCCGCCGATGTTGGCGACCAGGAAGATGAAGAAGACGATAATGTGAACCTTGTTCTCGCGGTGCTCGTTGGCGCGGATGATCGGCCGGATCAACAGCATCGCCGCGCCGGTAGTGCCCATCCAGCTGGCGAGGCAGGTGCCGACGGCGAGAATGCCGGTGTTGAGAATCGGCGAACCGTGCAGCGAGCCGGTGAGGCGCACGCCGCCCGCCACGGTGAACAGCGAGAACAGCAGAATGATAAACGGCAGGTATTCCAGAAGGATGGAATGCAGGACTTCGAACAGGACGGTGGAGAATCCGAATTCGAAGTAGGCCGGGACGAGAAAACAAAGCGCCCAGAACAGGGACGCTTTGCCGAAATTGTGGTGCCAGAAGTGCGGCAGGATGAGCGGGAACAACGCGATCGACAGCAGCATCGCGCAGAACGGCACGGCCCACAGAAGGCCGAGATTCGCTCCGTCGATGTGCGGCGCATGTCCTCCCGCGGCAGACGCCACCTGTTCCGCCGCGCTGGCCGCGAACGGATCGAACAGGCAGGCTCCGCCAATTAAGAGAGCCACGAACGATAGCAGGATTTTTCTCATAAGACTGACGATTATGTTGCCCTGTTGCCGAGGAGTCGCATGCTCCTCGTCACCCCCAGGGAATCCCAGGCTTTTTCCACTACGCAGGTGACGAGTGAGTATGCACTAAGCCCCGGAACGGGAAAAGACCGATTCGGCAAAAATGTATCGCTTCTCGCCCACTCGTTCGCGTAGGAGCCGCCTGCGGCGGCGCCCGCTCAGGACGTCATTTCGGCGATTTTCCGGGCCGCGGGTTCCAGCGCCGCACCGTCACCGCCTGACCGCGGGCGCTGACCATGGTTCGCGGGCGCAGAACGTCGTCCACCGCGGGGGCGGCGGTGGCCGGAGCCTCGCTGCGGGCGCGGCCGTAGAACGCGGCCATCGCGGCGAGCGGAATCTCGCTGCGCGGGCCGTCGGCCAGGGCGTCCAGGTAGGGCGGCTGCGCCGCCACCAAATCGGTGAGGTAGTCCGCCGAATAGGCGCCGAAGCGCCGCCACACGCTGTCGAGAAACTGCGCCACCCGCTCCGGCGGCGGCACGCTTTCGATATAGGGACGCCCGCTCGCATAGACCCGCCAGACGTCGGGCTCGGCGGGGCCGCTCTCCTCGGCGATGAAGGTGGCGGGCATCAGCTTTTCGCCGCGGTAGGCGGCGGAAAAATAGGCCTGCGCAAGGTACAGCAGGCGATGCAGCTTCACCGGCTGCAGGTATTCCCCATCGTTGAGGGCTCGGTCGGTCAGCCAGATCACCACGTCGAAGGTGGAGGTGACGGCGGTCTTCGGCATCGGGCACTCCCTCGGACAAAACGCGCGCCGCCATCATGGCCGCATCCGCGCCGATTCGCC
>JBFWJB010000271.1:0-4238 GCA_050253435.1 Rhodospirillaceae bacterium | reverse complement strand
AGCGCCGGGCCGGTGGAGCGGGTGCCGCGGTTCTCCCAGCTCGACCCCGCGCAGCCGATCGCGCCGTGCACGATGTGCGCGACGTCAGCGATCGAGAGCAACGCGATCTGCGCGCCGTCGAAGGCGCAGCCGCCCGCCGCCGCGCCCGGCTTCGGCTTGGCGCAGCCGGACTTGCCCTTGGCGTTGTGGGCGCAGGCGGGCTGGTCCATGAGGGCGCGAATGTCCTGCGGCTTCATCGGCGGCACTCCGGCACGGGTTGACCTCTCGCCCTTCTCGGAGCAACCGCCATGCCAAGCCGATAAAACCAGGAGTTCCAGGGGATTAAGGAAAGACACCGCTGTCGGGAACGCGACAAAAACCAAAACTTCACGGAGGGACTCGTCCCTCCGCACCTCCCATAACTTTTGGTTTTTGCGCGTAGCGCCATAAGCCCTGCCCGATGCAGCAGGGGGCGATTGCCGCTACGCGGCGAAAAACCGGTTATGGGGTCTGGGGACCGAGTCCCCAGCGGGGTCCAGGGGCAGCGCCCCTGGCCTGGTTTTCCCGCCGGCGTCACTCCGCCGCTTCGATCTCCACCACCTCTTCCTCCCGCACCGAGGACGCGTGGTGGGCGTGCAGCCGCCCGCCGAGGGCGCGGATCAGCACGTAGAACACCGGCGTCATGAAGATGCCGAAGGCGGTCACCCCGAGCATGCCGGAGAACACCGCGACGCCCATGGCGCGGCGCATTTCCGCGCCCGCCCCGGTGGCGAGCACCAGCGGCACCACGCCCATGATGAAGGCGAGCGAGGTCATCAGGATCGGCCGCAGCCGGAGGCGCGCCGCGGCAATCGCCGCGGCAACCGGCGAGTGCCCGGCGAGTTCCAGCTCGCGCGCGAACTCGACGATGAGGATGGCGTTTTTCGCCGAAAGGCCGACCAGGACGATGAAGCCGATCTGGGTGAAGATGTTGTTGTCGCCCCGGGTCAGCCAGACACCGGTGATCGCGGCGAACAGGCTCATCGGCACGATCAGGATGATCGCGGCGGGCAGAGTCAAGCTCTCGTACTGCGCCGCAAGGACGAGGAAGACGAGGAGGATGGCGAGGCCGAACACCAGGGTCGAGGTGTTGCCCGCGATGATCTGCTGGTAAGTGAGGTCGGTCCATTCGTAGGTGAAGCCCGGCGGCAGGGTTTCCGCCGCGATGCGCTCCACCGCCGCCTGCGCCTGTCCGGAGGAATAGCCCGGCGCGGCGCCGCCCGAGACGTCCGCGGCGAGGAACCCGTTGTAGCGCATCGCGCGCTCCGGCCCGGCGGCGGGGGTGACGGTGAGCACCGCGGAGAGCGGCACCATCTCGCCCGACGCCGCGCGCACCTTGAGCCTGCCGATATCGTCGGCATGCGCGCGGAACGGCGCGTCCGCCTGCACCCGCACCGAGTAGGTGCGGCCCAGGGTGTTGAAGTCGTTGACGTAGAGGCTGCCGAGGTAGACCTGCAGGGTGGCGAAGATGTCGGGCACCGCGACGCCGAGCTGCCGCGCCTTGGTGCGGTCCACGTCGGCGAAGAGCTGCGGCACGTTGACCTGGTAGGAGGTGAACAGGTTGGCGAGTTCCGGCGCCTGCGCCGCCTTGGCGAGGAAGGCCTTGGTCACTTCGTCCAGCGCACGGTAGCCGCGCGAGGCGCGGTCCTCGATTTCGAGCTTGAAGCCGCCGGTGGTGCCCAGCCCCATCACCGGCGGCGGCGGGAACATCACCACGAAGGCGTCCTGGATTCCCGCGTACTGCCGGTTCAGGCGCATCGCGATGGCGCCCGCGGAGAGCGACGGGTCGCGGCGTTCCTCGAACGGCTTCAACCCGGCAAAGACGATGCCGGAGTTGGCGCTGTTGGTGAAGCCGTTGATCGACAGGCCGGGGAAGGAGATGGCGTGCTCGACGCCGGGGTCGTCGATGGCGATCTGGCTCATCGTGCGGATCACCCCTTCGCTGCGGTCCAGCGTCGCGCCGTCGGGAAGCTGGGCGAAGCCGATCAGGTACTGCTTGTCCTGCATCGGCACGAAGCCGCCCGGCACCGCCTGGAACAGCCACGCGGTCGCGCCGAGCAGCCCGGCATAGACGACGAGGACCAGCGACTTGCGCCCGAGCACGCGGCCGAGCCCCGCGCCATAGGCCGCGGCGCTGCGCCCGAAGCCGCGGTTGAAGCCGCGGAACAGCCAGCCGAGACCGCGGTCCATGATGCGGGTGAGGCGGTCCTTCGGCGCGTCGTGCCCCTTCAGCAGCAACGCCGCCAGCGCGGGCGAAAGGGTCAGCGAGTTGACCGCGGAGATCACCGTCGAGATCGCGATGGTCAGCGCGAACTGCTTGTAGAACTGCCCGGACAGCCCGGAGATGAAGGCGAGCGGCACGAACACCGCGACCAGCACCAGGGCGATCGCGACGATCGGGCCGGATACCTCGCGCATCGCCTGATAGGTGGCGTCTTTGGGCGAGAGCCCGGCGGCGATGTTGCGCTCGACGTTTTCGACCACGACGATCGCGTCGTCGACGACGATGCCGATGGCGAGCACCAGGCCGAACAGGCTGAGCGCGTTGATCGACACGCCGATCAGGTGCATCGCGGCGAAGGTGCCGACCACCGACACCGGCACCGCGAGCAACGGGATGATCGAGGCGCGCCAGGTCTGGAGGAAGAGGATCACCACCAGGACGACGAGGCCGATTGCCTCGGCGAGGGTGTGCACCACCGAGCGAATCGAGGCGCGGACGAACTGCGTGGGGTCGTAGACGATGGAATAATCGACGCCGGGCGGCATGTATGTCTTGAGTTCCGCCATGGTCGCGCGCACCGCGTCGGAGATCGCGATGGCGTTGGAGCCCGGCGCCTGCGAGATCGGAATCGCCACCGCGGAGCGGTTGTCGAGCAGCGAGCGCAGGGAATAGTCCGCCGCGCCCATTTCGATGCGGCCGAGGTCCTTGAGCCGCGTCACCGCGCCGTCGGTCCCGGTCTTGACGATGATGTCGCCGAATTCCTCCGGCGTCTTGAGGCGGCCCTCGGCATTCACCGAAAGCTGCACGTCGACGTTCGGCAGCCCCGGCGACGCGCCGACCGTACCCGCCGCCGCGGCGACGTTCTGCGCGCGGATCGCCGCCACCACGTCGCCCGCCGAAAGGCCGCGCTGCGCCACCTTCTGCGGGTCGAGCCAGATGCGCATCGCATAATCGCCGGAGCCGAACAGCTGCACCTGGCCGACGCCCTCGATGCGCGCCAGGCGGTCCTTGACGTTCAGGAGCGCGTAGTTGCGCAGATAGGCGTCGTCGTAGCGGCCGTCGGGCGACAGCAGGTGCACCACCATGGTGAGGTCCGGCGAGCTTTTGATCGTGGTGACGCCAAGCGCGCGGACCTCCTCCGGCAGGCGCGGCTCGGCCTGGGAGACGCGGTTCTGCACCAGTTGCTGCGCCTTGTCCGGGTCGATGCCGAGGCGGAAGGTGATGGTCAGCGTCATCACGCCGTCGCCGGTGGCCTGGCTGCTCATGTAGAGCATGTTCTCGACGCCGTTGACCTGCTCCTCGATCGGCGTCGCCACGGTTTCGGCGATCACCCGGGGGCTGGCCCCCGGATACTGCGCGCGCACCACCACCGTCGGCGGCACCACTTCGGGATATTCCGAGATCGGCAGGGCGCGCAGCGCCAGCAGCCCGGCGAGGAAGATCAGGGTCGACAGCACCCCGGCGAACACCGGGCGGTCGATGAAGAACTTGGAGAGGTTCATGGATCGCTCCGTTGCTCTGCCGGTTTCGGGTTTCAGCGCTGCGCCAGGGTGCGCGATGCGGTTTCGGCGCGGGCGTCCATCGCCACGTCCTCGGGGGCGACGAGGGCGCCGGGGCGCACCCGCTGCAGGCCGTTGACGATCACCCGCTCGCCCGCCGCCAGGCCGGAGGTGACGATGCGCAGGCCCTCGGCCGACGCGCCGAGGGTGACGGCGCGATAGGCGGCGCGGTTGTCGCCGCCGACGACGAGGACGAACTTCTTGTCCTGGTCGGTGCCGACGGCGCGCTCGCTGATCAGCAGCACCGGCTTCGCCTCCGCCTCGCCGAGGCGCAACTTGACGAACTGTCCGGGCATCAGGATGCCGTCCGGGTTGTCGAACACCGCGCGCACCGCGATGGTGCCGCTTGCCGCATCCACCGCGTTGTCGATCATCTGCACGTGGCCGGTCAGCGGCTTGCCGCCCTGCACCGGCACCTGCATCTGCACCGGAATGCG